>JANYHQ010000456.1 GCA_025358985.1 Acidimicrobiales bacterium | reverse complement strand
GTGGTGACGAGAAGGTTTTACTCACCTGGACGGAGCCCGACAGCAGTGCTGACATCGATGGTTATCGCCTCGAGAGCGACACGTCACTGGGTACCAGGACCTCCACCGCCACCTCATTCGAGTGGCCCGCACTCACCAATGGCACGCCCTATAGGTTCCGGGTGCGGGCGTTGAGTGATGGCGAGGAGGGCCCGTGGAGCGACTATTCGGTGGCCGTCACACCGGCCGGAAAGCCGTCGGTGCCGCGCAAACTGGTAGCCGCCCCCGCAGACGTCACGGGTCGGCTGTCGTTCAGTTGGCAAGCTCCCGCCAGTACCGGTGGTGTGCCCATTGCCGAATATCGGTACCGGTGCGCAACCGACGGGGGACAGCCGTCCGTGGTCACCGAATCCAGTCCCGTGAACGTGGTGGCGCCCATCAATGAACCGCTCAAGGGCTGGTCGTGTGCCGTGATTGCCGTGAACACCGCTGGTCTCGTCAGCCCTGTGGTGTCGGTGGACGTCAATCCCGCCGATGGACCCGCCACTGGGGCACCGGCCAACCTGGGCGCCACGGTAGTGGGAACTACGGCATCGTTGCGATGGTCATCGCCGGTATCGGGGTGGGCGCCGTATCAGTACGTGGTGAGCCGCCAAGGGGTCAAGGACATCGTGACCACGGCCAACTCGTTGGACGTCAGGAATCTGGCGGAGGGCAAGAGTTACGAATTCACCGTGGTGGCCGTATCCGCCCTCGGCAAGGGACCGGGTGCGTCTGTCACGGCCGTCATCCCCGTCCCCACCACAACCAGTACTACCACCACCAGCACCACGGTTCCGGCCACCACCACTACGAGTACCACTGTGCCGGCCACCACCACTACGAGTACCACTGTGGTGGTCACCACCACCAGCACCACGATTGCCGCCACCACCACTACTACCGCAGCGATCGCGGCCACTACCACCACGCTTGCGGCTGCCACCACCACGGTCGGCCCCACGTTGCCCGTGAAGCCCTGACCGACCTGCGGCTGCTTGTTATGGGCAGGTTTCGGTGCTTTGGCGGGCACCCGCCAGACGGTTGGCCGGTCTCACCATGGTGAACGTTTCCCCGGGGGAGCAGGTGGAGCGGAACCAGGATCGAAACAGCCGTAATTCTGGTGGTACCGGTACGTTGAGGTCCACGAATCCGTCAGGTTGAAACGGTGCGCATTCGTTGGCCTGGCAGCGTTGGGCCACCGCCGTGTTCGACGAGTAGAGGTTGTGCGACAGGTAGGCATCGCTGACGCCAAGGTAAAATCCGGCGGGGATGATCACCAGTACACCCATCACCAGCGCTGTACCCCACCGATGTCTCAGCGGGCGCGCCGGGGTGTGAGACCGATGAAATGGTCCGGTGAGAAACACCAACGGCGCGGCCACCGCGAACGCCACATTCCACGGCCATACGGCGCTGTTGAACGACGCAAACAATGGCGAGAGGGTGACAAAAATCCCAGCATGCAGTGCGCCGCCGCCTACCCCTGACATGATGCGCAGTCGGGGAATTATTGTACTGACACCGATTGCCATTTCGGCGATTGGTACCCCCCAGGCCACTACACCGCGATGGCTGCCCTGATGCAGCGACCCGGCGATGAAACCGGCACCGCCCGACGCCCAGCCCAACGACAGTGCTTTGTTGCAACCCGCCCAGAACCACAGGGTCCCGAGATGGGTTCGACTCAGTCGTTCGCTGCCCCACGCGGCGGTGAGGGCCAGCAGTGACAGCGACAGGAACTCTGGCTGTATCCGTACTTGGTCTCCCAAGATGGCCACCAGCAGGATCAGGGCGTGCATCAGCGATCCAATTCGGGGCAACACAATCATAAGAGCGCATGCGATAATGAGCAGTGGCGCCGATGAAAGTGTGCGTAGTGCAGTCAGGGCAGGCAGATTGGGAACACCGTCAGTACGGTGCAGCCACAACCGCCACGTCCACCGGTAGCTCAACGCCAGCGCCACTGCGCATGTCACCACCACCAGATGCGCAGCAAGAGACGGCCGACGGAGCATCCCGGCAAGGTAACCCCTCCATCCCTGCACCGCCGGTTTCACGTTGAAAGGGGAGAAGTACCCGCTCAGCGGGCACTTCTACCCTTTGGGCGCTTCGATGAACCAAATACCAGCGGACACGCGGCGCAAAGTCGGGGTGGAAAGTAGGTGAACATCGCCAACGTGTCCACTGCACCGTTTAAGACCCCTTGGTTCCTGATGCGAGGGTACGTTCACATGATTGCCTATCGACTTTCGCTGTATGTCACCGGAGTCACCCTCATCAGGCTCTGTGGAAGGGTTGAGCATGTCGTCTGTCACGCCGGTACTGGATCACCTCGTGCTCGCCACCCCCACCCTGGAGGCCACGGCGCGTCGCTTGGAACATGAGTTGGGGGTGGTTGCGGTGCCCGGTGGCAGTCATGTGGGCCGCGGCACCCGCAACGTACTCATGGGCCTGGGACACGGTGCCTATCTCGAGATCATTGGTGTGGACGAGCACCAGCCGACTCCCGGTTCGGCTCGCCCATTTGGGGTGGACGACCTGCAGGAGGAGCACTTGGTGGGGTGGGCGGCCCGTACACACGACATCAGCGGCGTGGTGAGTGCAGCGCGCGCTGACGGATACGACCCCGGTGACATCACCGACATGTCGAGGGCCCGCCCGGATGGACTGTTGTTGTCGTGGCGTCTCACCTCGCCGGCGGGTGGTGGGGTGTCGGTGGTGCCGTTTCTCATCGACTGGGGTGGGTCGGAGCATCCGTCTGAACTGTTACCCACTGGTGCTCGGCTCGTTACTATGCGCGCTGAACATCCCCATGCAGACCGTGTACAAGCACAGTTGGAGGCTCTGTGCCTGTCGCTGCCGGTGACGTCTGGCCCAACCCCTCGCCTGTGGGCCGAGATCCAAGGTCCGCGAGGAGTGCTGACACTGAGCTGAGATCAGGCGTCTATGGCCACGCCCAACAACCGCCACCTTCGTAGCCGACGCATGCCCTGCGCCAGGCTCACCGCTGCACATACCCACAAGAACGCGCCGGCCAGCACTGTGGTGCCGATGCCTTTGGCCAAGCCCTGCGACGACAATCCATACGACACCACTACGGCAGGGATGCTCACCAGTCCGGAGATCTGATGGGCGGCGGTGGTGGAACTCACCCGGCCCGATACCCGCACCACCACTGAAAGCGTCAAGGCAATGAACGCGGGAATCACCCACAACATCAATACCCACCACGTTCGGGTGGGAAAGAACCATCCCCCCACCTGAGGTCCCACGATGACGTTGACCAGTAGCGCATAGCAGCCAAATCCCACCAGTGTGGAGAGATACCCCGGAAGAAATGAGGCAACCAATTTACCGGCGTAGATCTCGGATTCGTGGGCGGGGGAGTGAGCCAAGAACTCGCCGGTACCCCGCTCGCGTTCACCCACGATGGCCGACGCGGCCACGGCGTTACCAACAGTTATGGGAACCACTACTGCCAGTGAAGCAAACAAGTACACGGCCAACGCATACGCGGCACGGGCTGAATCGGTCACAGTTTTCCCGGACGGCAGCTTGTCGGGGATGGCTTCGCGGGTGGCCTGCGGCAGTATCTGCAGTACCTGTCCCACCTTGGATGCCGATCCGCCGGCCGCGTTACCAAGTGCGCTGAGCGATCCCAGCAGCAGAAACGGCAGCACCACATAGAAGATCATTCCCATCACCGCCATTGGCACCCAGAAGTCCTTGGCCTGCGTGAGTTGGCGTAGGTCGGTACGGCACACCGTGCGAGCCCGGCCTATGTTGAACTTGCTGGTGCTCATGCTGCTGCTCCTGATCGGGTGCCGGACGTTCCAGCATTGGCAGGGGCCGCTGGAGTGGTGCGGACATCGATCATCTGACCGCGGGCTACGCCTCTACTGGCGAAGTACAGATCTTCGAGGGTGGGTCGAAACGGCGACACGGCAGTGACGGCCGCACCGCGTTTCACCAGTTCTGCCACGAGGGCGGGGATGTGAGTGGGTGACTCCACCTCGAAACGAACGGTGGCAACGGTCGCATCGGTGCCACGGTCGAAGTGCGCCACACCGGGCAGTGCGGCTAGTTGCTCGGTCCGCAGTTGTGCAACAGTTTCCACCACCACCTCGCTACGAGGAAAGAAGCGATGCACCAACTCATCCGGTGCCCCACCCACCACGGTCGTGCCGTCGTGCATCACCACTACATGGTCGGCCAAACCCTCGGCTTCGAGTAGCAGATGGGTACACATCACCACCGTCTTGCCATCACCGGCCAACGATCGCACCAGTTCCAACACCGCCACCGACGATTCCGGATCAAGGCCACTGGTGGGCTCGTCGAGTAGCAGCAGATCGGGGTTGTGAAGAACGGCTCGGGCCAGCGCCAGACGGGTCTTCATGCCGGTGGAGTATCCACCTACCTTGTCGGCCAAGGCCGGCTGGATGCCAAAGCGCTGAGCGGCGGCATCAATGGGGGCGGCGCGCGGATCTAGCCCATACAAAGCGGCTGAATACTCCAAGTTGTCACGGCCCGACAGTCGCTCGTACAGCGCTGGTTTGGCCGACACCACGCCGCATCTCGAACGCACTGATTCGCCGTCGGTGGCCGGGTCATGGCCAAACACCCGCACCGAACCGCTGGTGGGCGGCAATGCACCGGTGATGATGCGTATGGCGGTGGTCTTGCCTGCTCCATAGGGGCCGAGGAGCACGCTGATACTGCCTCGCGGCACGCTCAGCGACAGGTCGGTGAGGGCGGGTCGTGACCCGAACGAACGCGACACCGAGTCGAGCACCAGAACGGCTTCGGAAGACTGAGTACCGGTTGATTGGTCGGAGACAACGAGAGTCACGCTGGTCCATCGACATATCCGAGCGTTCGCTTGATCGGGATGTCCTTCGACATAGTGCTCGAAGTCCCTCCCGGAGGGACGTAGTGAACGAGAAGCCGCCGGCAAGCTCGCATCGGGCGTCAGTGTTTGCGAGTGACCACTTCGCTGTGTCCTCGTCGCCAGGAGGTGATGTCGAGGTGTCCGTCATCGAATGAGACGGATGCCGCGCCTTCGATGTCGGCGCGCAGGAACTGTTCGAAGCGTGTGCCCCGCAGGTCAAGGCCGACATCGTCGAAGAGCTGATTGGCAAACCGCTGATGCAATGCTTCATCGTCGACGTGCACCACCGTGCCCCAGACCTTGGCATCACCGTCCCCCACGTTGGGGTCGATGGTTGCGGTATGCAGCGAAAAGCGTGGATCACGTTCGAGATCTCGGAACTTCGCGGTATGCGGCATGCCAACTAGCCACAGGTCGCCTTCGAACACGCGCGGTTCCATCGGACTGATCCGTGGCGAACCATCCGTACGCAGCGTGGCCAGCATGCACAGCTTTCCGGTAGCTAGGTGTCGTCGCTGAAAGGTCGACGCGATTCGTGGCGCCTCATCGAGAAACGTGTGCCAGCTCATGGTGTCTGCTCCCTGGACGACGGAAAAATGAAGGTTGAGCGCATATCTTGACCCGCTTTGCTCCAATGCGTATCCGGTAGTGGCCCATCGCGCCGCGTTGTTCACCGCACTGTCAGTATGAAATATGGCTTTGACGATCACTGACATCCGGCGGGCTCCCAAGGCGTTGCTGCACGACCATCTCGATGGGGGCCTTCGCCCGGAGACCATCCTGCAATTGGCCGACGAGTGTGGGTGGACACCACACCTGCCATCCACTGATCCGGCGGCTTTGGGGGCGTGGTTCACCCGTGGCGCCGAAACCAAGGATCTGCTGCAGTACCTGGCTACGTTCGAGCACACCAATGCCGTGATGCAGACCGAGTCGGGCTTGGAGCGGGTGGCCTTCGAGGCCACAATGGACCTGGCCGCCGATGGGGTGATCTACGCCGAAGTTCGCTATGCACCGGAACTCCACACCAGTGGCGGATTGGCCCTCGATGCTGTGGTGGACGCAGTACAGGCTGGGTTCGAAAGGGGCATGGAGACAGCCGTTGCGGCGGGTACGCCCATTTCCGTCAACACCATCATCTGTGCGATTCGGACTGAGCAGCGGTCGGTGGAAATGGTGCACCTCACGTTACGAGCACGCGATCGCCATGCCCGGGTGGTGGCCTTCGATTTGGCTGGCGCCGAAACTGGTTGGTCACCGTTGCTCCACGCCGAGGCGTTGGCCATTGCCCGCGCTCACCAACTTCATCTCACCATCCACGCATCTGAACCTCCCGATGTGGAACTCATTGCCGATGCGTTGGCGTGCGGAGCGCAACGCATAGGTCATGGGGTTCGCTTGACCGCCGACATCAATGCAGACACGGGGGCGTTGGGGCCGGTGGCTCGCTTTGTGCTGGAAAGTCAGACAGCGTTGGAATTGGCACCCACCTGCAACGTGCAAATCGGTGCCGTTCCGCAATTTGCTGATCATCCAATGGATCAGTTTCGTCGGCTGGGTATGCGGGTCACCGTCAACACCGACAATCGTTTGATGTCGGATGTGTCGGTGTCCGGGGAGATCTTGGCGTGTGCCGATGCGTTCGGCTGGGGCTGGGCAGAGGTGGAGCAGGTCACGCTGAATGCGTTGGAATCATCGTTTGGATCGTGGTCGGAACGGCGCCGCCTGGCCGATGAGGTGGTGAAACCGGCCTACGCTGCGCTCGCCTCGCTGACTGCCGGGCGCTAGGGAACACGATGTGAATGAAGCGTTTTCACAACTAGCCGAGGGCAGTTCTCAGCTCCTCGATGCGCTCCGTGTTGGGCCGATACCAAGCCCACACCCCGCGTTTCTCGCGGTGGATGAGACCAGCGTCGGTGAGAATCTTGAGGTGGTGACTCACGGTGGGCTGGGATTTGCCAATGGGGGTCACCAAATCGCAGGCGCACGCTTCGCCCGCTGGTGCGGTGGCAATGAGGCTGAGGAGGCGCAACCGGGCCGGGTCGGCCAGGGCGGCAAAGCCCATTGCCAGTTCACTGGCGCCGGCGTGATTGAGCACCGTCTCTCGGAGCGGTGCACAGCAGGTAGTGGTGGAACGTTTGCCAACCATCAAATTTCCCTTCTAAGACATTGACAACTGTCGATGTCTTGGTCATGATCATTACATCGACAAACGTCAATATATCGGAGGTCAGTACCAATGTCTCGTGTTCAACTTGCTCTCAACGTCGGAGATCTCGATGAGGCCATCGCGTTCTATTCCAAGCTGTTCCGCACCAAGCCGGCCAAGATCCGTGAGGGTTACGCCAACTTCGCCATCGCCGAGCCACCCTTGAAGCTGGTGCTCATCGCAGGCGGCGGTGTGCCCGGCACCATGAACCACGTCGGCATCGAAGTCGAGTCCACCGATGAGGTCACTGAGGCCATCACTCGCTTTCAAGGGGAGGGTTTCGGTACGGACGTGCAGGAGAACACGTCGTGTTGTTACGCCGTGCAAAACAAGGTGTGGGTACAGGGGCCGGACATTGCGTGGGAGATCTATACGTTACTCGGTGAGGCGCCGTCTATGGCGTGCATGCCAACCGGGTGTAGCACCGAGGTTGCCGAGGCTCCTGAG
The DNA here is from genome assembly GCA_025358985.1 of Acidimicrobiales bacterium. Classification (GTDB taxonomy): domain Bacteria; phylum Actinomycetota; class Acidimicrobiia; order Acidimicrobiales; family JANYDT01; genus JANYHQ01. The sequence goes on along the minus strand of JANYHQ010000456.1, from coordinate 5,732 downwards.
GTTGCCACCGCTTCCGCTCCGTGCTGCTGAACGACGATCGCATCGAGTTCGCCCGCAAGATCACGGCGGAGGCACTGGGCACGGCACTGCTGATAGTGGCTGTCATCGGTTCCGGGATCATGGCGCAGCGCCTGTCTCCCACCGATGTGGGCCTGCAACTGTTGGAGAACGCGGCGGCCACGGCAGGGGCGCTGATTGGACTGATCCTCATGTTTGGACCGGTTTCTGGTGCCCATTTTAACCCGACCGTGACACTCTCGTTTCGCTACTTCCGACGCGTCACCAACATCGAGACCGTCGGTTTCATCAGCGCGCAGATCATCGGCGGATGCGCGGGGGCGATTCTGGCCAACCTCATGTTTGGCCTACCAGCGGTGAACCTTTCCACCCGGGTGCGGTCCTCGGGTGCACTGTGGCTGTCTGAAGTTGTGGCCACTGCTGGCCTCCTGCTGCTCATCCACGGCATCGTGCGATCGGGACGAGGGCACAGTGTTCCCTACGCCGTGGGCGTCTGGATCGGCGGCGCCTACTGGTTCACGTCGTCCACGTCATTTGCCAACCCGGCAGTGACCATTGCTCGCACCCTTTCCAACACGTTTGCGGGTATCAAACCATCCTCGGCTCCCATGTTCATCGTGATGCAACTCTCGGCCACGGTCATGGCCGTTGGTCTCATCCGATTTCTGTATCCCACTGATCACAGCAAACCTTGACCGGCCACCCCTCCAAGGAGTACTCGTGGAACAAACCAAGAAAACCCGCAACATCCCGTGCGTATTGTTCCTGTGCGTTCACAACGCAGGACGTTCGCAGATGGCCCTTGGATGGTTGAGGCACCTTGGTCAAGATCGGATTGTGGGCTACTCGGGTGGATCTGAGCCGGCGGTCGAAATCAACCCCGCAGCTATCGCGGTCATGGCGGAAGTGGGAATCGATATCACAGCTGAGGTCCCCGAGCGTTGGACCGAGGCGACGGTACGGGAGGCAGACGTGGTGGTGCTGATGGGATGCGGTGATGCGTGCCCGGTGTATCCCGGAAAGGGCTATGTGGACTGGATATTGCAGGATCGCGCGGGACGCGACATGGACATGGTGCGAGGAGTCCGTGACGCCATCCGCGCCCACGTGGAACTGCTTCTGGTGGAACTGGGAGTCGTTGGTTCCAAATGACGCTTCGTCTGAGCAACTATCGGTCAGCGAAGAACTTCTGCAGCAGTTCCACCACTTCAGTCGGAGCCTTGGAAGGTGAACCTGCGTTGAATGGTGGCTGCGGGTCATATTCAATAGACAGCTGAAGCATTTGTGCCACGGTATCGCCATGCATCTCCGCTAGCAGCGTCAATGCCATATAGATCCCACTCGACACGCCCGCTGCGGTGATGATCTTTCCTTGTCGAACCACTCGCTGTTCGGTATAGGTTGCGCCGAGCTCGTTGAGCAACTTCGCTGACGCCCAGTGGGTGGTGGCTTCAAGGCCGTATAACAGACCGGCCCGGGCAAGATGTACCGACCCTGTACATACCGTGGTGGTCCATGTGGTGGTTGCATGAACTCGTTGCAGCCAGGCGTTGAGTGCCGGATTCTCATCGTTGGCCATCCCCCCTGGTACCACCACCACGTCGGGCGTGAGGACCTCATCGAAGGTATGGGTGGCGATCAGCGGCGTGCGTCCGGTGTGATCAACAACCGGGCCGGCCGTTTCCGCAACCCAGACAATGTCGTGCCCCGCGACGTCGGCCAGCAACTGAAACGGGCCGATGATGTCGAGGACTGTGAAGCGGGGATACAAAGCGAGGGCGATCTGCATCTGCCCATTCTGCGAGCCACCAAGTTTGTCGGCAACGACATTGACACGACGATTCCGCCACATCAGCAACTGCTCGCGGTGTCTACTGCTCCCAACTTTGGAACGCACTACGAAGTTCGGTGGCAAAGCGATCGTGGACTTCGGGGGAGGCGAACGTGGCGGTGGCGTACTCCAGATTGGCTCTTCGCTCCTTGTCGAATTCATCGCCCGACTGGTTGAGTTGACGGATCAACTCCACTGCTTGGTTCGCATCGCCGTAGTAGCGAGCGTGATCACCGGCAAAGGCACGAGCGTCATCAGTGTCCGGCATCACCGGGATGGCCCCACTCATCCATGCCTCCACCACCGATCGGGGATTGCCCACGGCGTGAGTGGAGGAAGGCGCATACAACAGTGTTGTTGCCATTGACATCGCCCGCATCACTTCGGTGCTGGTCACGTCAGTACGAATAGAGATTCGGGGGTCGGCGTCGAGGAATGACTGCGTCACTGGCTCCACCATCGCCTCCTGACCCCAACAGGTGGCCAGTATCGCCGTGCGTTCGATACCCGCAAGAGAGGAGAATACCGAACGCAGCATTGCCCAATCACGCTTTGGCAGACACGACGAGGCGTACACCACCCCACTGCGGACTCCGGCTGGGTGCGGTTCCAGGTGGGCGCTGTGGATGATTGCAGGAAGGGCATGGGAGCCCCGGATGGCTGCAGTGTTCTGTGGGTAGGCCCATACCCCGATGCACAGCGGGTCGTTCTCGAAGTCGTACAGCCCGGCTTGGTGAAGATCGTAGGAATGAATCCGCACGGCGTAGGGGAGCTGCAAGCGCTCCAACATCGGCCGATAGCGCAGCGCCACATCGGCAAAGTGGACGAACACCATCTCGGGTTGGTGAACCTCGACGGCGCGTTCGACCGTTTCAAAGACGCGGAATTCGGTTTCGGCCCCGGCCTGCGCACCGGATTCGCTGGCCACCACGATGTCGAAACGGCCCTGTAACGCCGTGAGTTCACTTTCGATGTACCCCTCACTGAATCGAGGATAGGAATGGCTGAGGGCCAGCACTCGTACGCGACGAGCGATGTGGGCGCGTCGCTGCACCTCCGAGCGAATCTCCACCGTATTCAAATGATCGCTGATCCGTGCGTCGTGGTGGGTGCTGTACATGCACGCTTGGATGGGCAGCGGTTTCACCCGTCCGGATGCAGTGAGGCGAACGGCCAGTTCCCAATCCACACAACTGGGGAGTTGCTCGTCCCATCTGGCTTCGGTCAGGCCCGCCCGATGTGCGAGTGTTTGCGTATCGATCGGATTGAAGCGCTGCAACACTGCCGGATCCCAGGTCCGTTCATGGAGCCAATACGCCGGTGGCGTCACAGGCGAGCCGGCCAGTCGCTCGTGCAGGCGGGCGCCGTACACCACATCCACGCTGACTTCGGTGGTGAACGCCCACACCACAGCACGCAGCCAGTGAGTGCCCATGGTGTTGTCGTCATCGGCGTAGGTGATGAACTCGCCATGGCAATGGGCAAGCCCCACATTGCGAGCCTTTCCCACACCTCGTTCGTCGAAAGGCACCTGACGGTACCGGGCATCGTCGGCGAAGGGACTGGCAAGGTAGAGATCTGCAGGGCCAACGATGACGACTTCAAAGTGCGCATACGACTGCGCGTGAATGGACTGCAGTGCCTGATACAGGCTGGCGGGCCTCTGGCCCAAGGTAGGCAGCACAATCGACACCAAGGGCTGGCGCAGCAGCTGAGCTGACGCTACCCACTCGGTGAAGGTGAGACGTTCATCCAGCGTATCGAAGCGCGCCTCCAGACTGGCCAGGCGTAACCCGTCGGGGGCGTCGGGCACCGGGTGGATGACCTCGGGCCGCGCCGCCAGCCGACTGAGCTCTTCCGCCTGAGCGATCACCTGCTGCTCCAGGCGCTCGATACCCACCAGTTCTCGTACTCGACGCACCAGCGCCCACCGGACGCCATCGCCCTCCCGGAAGGCACGCCTCCACAATGTGGAGATCTCACGCAACCCAGACCCTGTCATGGCGTGCATTGTGCTCCAAATGGAACGCCGGCCGGGTCAGGCGGCGACGGCCACCTGCGACACCGAGGTGGGAAGCCCCGCACGTTCCAACACTGGGCCCATCAGTTCCACGAAGTTGTCGAAGTAAAAACGTTGCCGGGCCGTTCCATCGAGGTCACCCAGCGAGGTGTCGAATCGAGCCAACGGGTTGCGGCCACCCTCCACATGCGGGTAGTCGGAGGAGAACAGACACATCTCTGCGCCTGCATTGGCGATGATCCAGCCCGTGTCCTCGTGGGGGTAGGGCGTGACCCTGAGTTGGCGACGGGCAATGTCGCTGGGCGGGGCAGAAAGGTGCTGTAGGCGTTCCTCGTTCTTGCGGAATGCCCCGAATGCCGAGTCCATGTTGCGCAACCACCCTGGCAGCCACGACGCCCCTTGCTCGATGGCCCCGAACATCAACGAAGGGAACCGATCGAAGATTCCGTCGATAATAAGCGTGCTGAGGGTTTGCATCAGTGGGCCGGGGATGGCGAGGTAGTCGATAGACCGGAAGTTTTCGGCGCCGCCGTGGAAGTCCGGTACGGGCGGGAGACCGTTGTCGAAGTACTTCGGACTCAACAATTGTCCACCACCGCCTACATGCATCACGATGGGCGTCCCGGCTTCTTGAGCCTGGGCCCACACCGGAAACAGCGATGTATGACTGGGGGCGTGGCCCGCAGGACACGCTGACGCCACCATGAGCGCAGCCGCTCCTAGCTCGATCGCCTCGGCGGCGATGGCGGCCGCACCTTCGAACGTTGCTAGTGGTACATAGCAAACGGGGAGCAATCGATGATCTACGGAGCAGAACTCGGTGATGCCACGGTTGTGGGCACGCGCCATGGCTTCGGCCAGCGGTGGGTCCTTCGCTTCGGTGGCTGTGAGTAGCCCCGACGCAAACGTGTTGAACATCAACTGGCTCTGTACGCCAATGAGGTCAACCGCCAGGGGTCGGTCGTGAGCCAAGAAGCTGCCGGTGGCGGCATAGTTCTTGCGCAACATGATTTGTGAGGCATCATCAGCGCGGTACTCCGCGTCGTGATGTCGATGGGTGAAGCGTTCCACCTCGGACTGGCCGTTGTCGTCCACCAACTCGTTCCACATCAACGGCATCCGGCCACGCCACTCGGGGTCGGCGTAGATGCGCAACCAGTCCGGTGGCTCCATGATGTGAGCGTCGGCGTCGTGGGCCACCCGTTCCCCGAGATACGTCATGGTTGCAGGGTACGCCCCCATCAGGTTTGCAACCCACTCGAGCGGAGGTCCGCAGCGGGCCGGGGGCCGGACGCTGAGGAAGGCCCGCCGGGGGACGGGCCTTCCATAGCAACACCGGGGGAATTGGTGCTACTTCTTGACGGTCTTCTTGGTCGGCTTCTTCGCCGCCTTGGAGCCCTTCTTCGTGGTGGCGGTGGGTGCTTTGGTGGTGACCGGCGCAACCGCAGTAGTGGGCGTAGCTGCGACTGTGGTGGCGGCTGCGGCGGGGGCGGCTGCTCCGGGCACTGTGGGCGAAGGTGCCGAACCGGGGTTCACCAAAGCCAGGGCCTTGAGGCTGAGGTCAACCAGGTTCTTGGGCAGGGGTGCGTAGCCGACGGCCTTGGCCTTGTCCTGGCAACCGCCGAGCGCGTAGGTGAGGAATGCTCGTAGTACGTCACCCTTCTTGGCATCGATGGCCACAGGGGCGATGAGGTACGCGGTGGTCGAGATGGGATAGGCGTCGGCCTTGGTGGTGTTGAAGTTCAACAACAGCGTGCCATCGTCATTGATGGCTGCGTCGCCCATGGCGGCGGTGACGTTGGCAGGGTCGGGCGAAACGGCATTGCCTGCGGTGTTGATGATCTTGGCGATGCCGAGTTTGCG
>JANYHQ010000390.1 GCA_025358985.1 Acidimicrobiales bacterium | reverse complement strand
GGGCTCGCTCGTCGGCCACCAACGCATCCACCACCTCATCGAGCTCACCGGCCAAGATGCGATCCAGCTTGTACAGCGTGAGGCCGATGCGGTGGTCACTCACACGATTCTCTTTGTAGTTGTACGTACGAATCTTTTCGCCGCGCCCCCCTCCACCGATTTGGCTCTTACGCGCCGATGACTGCTCGGCGGCGTGACGCTCCTGCTCGTACTGCAACAGACGGCTACGCAGCACCATCATGGCCTTGGCCCGGTTCTGGATCTGGCTGCGCTCGTCCTGCATGGCCACCACGATGCCGGTGGGTTTGTGGGTAATACGTACGGCCGAATCGGTGGTGTTGACGCTTTGGCCGCCGGCACCCGACGAGCGGTATACGTCCACGGTGAGGTCACCCTGTTCGATGTTGACGTCCACCTCCTCGGCTTCGGGGAGGACGCTGACGGTGGCGGCCGAGGTGTGGATACGACCCTGACTCTCGGTGGCCGGCACCCGTTGGACACGATGGGGGCCGCCCTCGTGCTTCATCCGAGTCCACACTCCGTCGCCAGCCAGCAAGAAACTGACCTCGTTGTAGCCACCGGTGGAAGACGGGTCGGCCGCCAATACCTCGAGGCGCCAACCTATACGATCTGCGTAACGGACATACATCTCGTACAGGTCGCGAGCCCAAAGGTTGCCTTCCTCCCCGCCTTCCGCGCCGCGAATCTCCACGATCACATTACGTTCGTCGTTGGGATCGCGAGGGATGAGGAGCACCTTGAGTTGTTCTTCCAGGTCGGCGATCAACGCTTCGGTGGCCACGATCTCGGCCCGCATGGCCTCGCGGTCGACACCCTCGGATTCGGCAAACATCTCCTTGGCCACCACCAAGTCCTCGGTGGCGCCCCGGTACCGACGGTAGGCGACCACCACCGGCTCGAGGTCCTTCATCCGTTTACCCACCTCACGGAGCGCTTTCTGATCCGTCTGCACCACCGGGTCCGCCAGACGAATGAGGACCGCCTCGTACTCCTCTTCTACTCCGACAAGGCGATCAAGCACGGGCGCTGACGCTACTGGCGGGGCTGACGACTGGGATCACTGGGCCCCTGGGCCCGTTCCTGCCAGTCGAACACCGTTCGGGTACTGCCAGCCGCCTCGGCCGCTTCCTGACGTAGACCACCGAGCCGGGGCCCGTCGCGGTCGATTTGCCACGGCCCTATCCGCAACGTGAGATACAGCAACGCACCCACGGGAATGGGCAGCCAGTACTGACTGAAACGGTAGCTGGGGACGCCGAGGGTGATGACCTTGCGGGCCAAGCCGAAGAACAGCAGCATGGGCACATAGGCGCCATCCACGATGCCCAGACCACCGGGGGTAAGCGGGATCACGGCCAGCACATTGGCCACACAGAACGCCACGATGAGACTGTCTATGCGCAGCGAACCACCGAACGCCCGCAGGAACACCCATAGCGATGCGGCGTCCAACAGCCAATTGGTAAGCGACCAAATAATCAGCGAACGGAGCATCTCTCGTGCTTCGAGCAGGTCGCGCAGCCGGGTAGCCAACCTGGTGACGAGTAGCGCCGCTTGATCCTCATCGAGGAACGTGATGCGTGCCGCCAACCGCCGGGCCACGTTCTCCGCACTGCTTTGACCGCGCAGCAACGCGAACACCAACAACGCGAACAGCACCAACACCAACAGCCCCACCAATGCCACGGATACGTACAGCGGATTGACGCCCGACAACGGAATGGACACCAGTAGGGCCGCCATGAACAACAGGTTCAGCATCACCGCACTCCCCAATCCCGATGCCGCCAACGCGAACCCCACATCGGGCCCCGACACCCCGGCCCGGGTGAGCAACCGAAACGACAACGCGGAACTGGCGGCACTGCCCCCGGGCATGATGTTGCCGAGCGCTTTAGTGGAGAGCTGAATACGTATCAGGGTGCCCATCCTCACCGCTTTCTTGGGCAGGGCGGCGGCCGTGAGCATCGAGTAACTGAACAAGGCGGCGAACTGCAAGCCCAGGCCGAGGAGCAGCAACCACACGTTGACGGTACGCAATGATTTCGCGGTGTCGCGTTGATTGCCGAGTTGCGGCAGCACCAGGTAATAGATGATTACGGCCAAAGCCAGGAGTCGCACACTGCGAAATACCGTCTTACGGGTTCCGTTGCTTCCGCTGGGTCCGTGGTCAGGGCCATCAACGCCATCGCCGCCATCAACGCCAGGTGGGTTCCCGGCGGGCTGGGCCGTTGTACTGATCACCACACCCATCCCGTCATTCTCCACGAAGAGACCCCAGTCATGGGGCACCCCTGGCCATCAGTTGGTTTGGTCCGCCCAATCAGCCGCCACCAACACAACCTCCACCGCCATGGTGAGCGCCCCCGCCACCATGCGCACGGCCGGCAGGTCATCAGTCTTCGGCAGGCACAGCACCACCCGGTGCGCACCCATGAACATCGCCATGTCCACTGCGTCGATGGCGGCGTCGAGGTCAACGCCGACGCTGCACGCCACCACAATGGGCCCCGCATCTGAGTTTCCGGTGAGCAGCGCCGGGCTCAACCGTTTCAGCTCGGGCATCTCAATCCCCTGCAGCGGCGTCAAGGCGGTGCAACCCACCAACTCAGGATGGGCGCCCACCACGTGACGCAACCACCGAGACATGGCGATCTGGTTGGCGGGATGAGCATTGGCCCCACTGCGTCGAAGCGCCAACACGGACTCCACGGCATTGCGCAACGCCAGGGCAGGGTCCTGACCCTGATTCATCATGGCCTGGGCCAGACGATCGTGGCGGCCAACCCCCACGTCGAGGCGGGTGATGCCGTCATAGGGGTCTAGTTGGACCCGTGCCACCTCCAGACCCCGGACCTCGGCCCGCAGCACTCCGTGCTCGATGACTGGATCGGCTCCGGCCGCCGCAATTACGGATGCAAACGCCAAAGCCTCAGTTGGCGGGGCCTCGGGCGCTGCGTAGCTCAGCAAACCGACCAAAGTGAGCGCACGGCCAGCGACGGACCATACCCGAATTGGGATCATCGATCGCGATGCCCGACGGGCATCATCTCCGGTCAGCCGGTCGCCCATGAGGTTGACCTCGGTGCAGCCGTGTCGGTTGGCCACTACCACCGCCCCTCCCAGCCAGCCCCGAGGGGGGCGAGGTTGGGCCGACGGATCGGTATCCATGGGGTCGCGCTCGGCCGCTGACGGCTCCACCAGTACAAACAACCGGCGGCCTGCCAGCGCTGCTGCCCCGGCGAAGAACGGCACCGGAACCAACCCATCACTGGTCCCACCGAACGTACCGAACGTGGGGTCCACGGCGGCGCGCTCGGTGATGAGTACCCGCAGTTTGGTGGCCAGGAGCGAGGCGCGCTGGGCCGGATCCATCAGCGGAGTGCGCCTCAGGCGCCAGGGGCCTTGGCGATCTCGGCCATGAAATCGGCGTTGGTACGCGTGACCTTCATACGCTCCATGAGCAGTTCCAGGCTCTTGGCTGCTCCACCGTCTTCGGCCAGTCCGTTGAGTACTCGACGCAGTCGGAACACCACGTCTAGCTCTTTGCGGTCGAACAGCAATTCCTCGTGGCGGGTGGAGGACTCGTTGACGTTGATGGCGGGGTAGATCCGTTTCTCTGCCAGTCGCCGATCGAGGCGCAGTTCCATGTTGCCCGTGCCCTTGAACTCTTCGAAGATCACCGTATCCATGGTGGAACCGGTTTCGATGAGGGCCGTGGCCAAGATGGTGAGTGAACCACCCTCCTCGATGTTTCGGGCCGCCCCAAAAAACTTCTTCGGGGGGTACAGCGCGCCGGTGTCGATACCACCGCTCATGATGCGCCCAGTGGCCGGTGCGGCGAGGTTGTAGGCACGGGCCAAGCGAGTGATGCCATCGAGGATGATGACCACATCGCGACCCTCCTCCACCAGCCGTTTGGCCCGCTCGATGGCCAACTCGGCCACTTGGGTGTGCTCGTCACTGGGCTTGTCGAAGGTGGAGGCCACCACCTCGCCCTTCACATGGCGGCGCATGTCGGTGACTTCCTCGGGGCGCTCGTCCACCAGCAGCACCATCAGGTGTACCTCGGGATTGTTGGCCTCGATCGAGGTGGCAATCTGCTTCATGATGGTGGTCTTGCCCGCCTTGGGTGGCGACACGATGAGGCCTCGCTGGCCTTTTCCGATGGGCGACACCAAGTCGATGATGCGCGCCACCATGTTGCCGGACTGACCGGGCGTCTCCAGCCGCAACTTCACATCGGGAAAGAGCGGGGTGAGATCCTCGAAGCGGGGACGGAGGCGGGCCACATCGGGGTGATGGCCGTTGACCGTATCGATACGCATGATGGCCGGGAACTTCTCCTGCGGCAGCGCTGGCCTATGTGCTCCCACCACCGTGTCGCCTTTGCGCAGACCCAGTTGACGGACACGGTTCACCGGGACATACACGTCCCGGGCATTGGGCAGGTACCCAACGGCGCGAATGTAGCCATAGCCCTGGTCTGACAAATCGAGCAGCCCGGCGATGTCGATGAGCTCGCCCTGATAGTTCTCCGATGCCTTGTCCACCTGGGCATCGGCTTGGGGAGTTACCTGGCGGTCGCGATTCTGGCCGCGGCGCCGACGGTTACGACGGCCCGGGCCATCGTCATTGTTGAGGAAGCGATCTCGATTGTTGCCCTGGGGCCCTTGGTTGCTGTTGCCTTGAGCACCCTGGCCGCCACCGTTGGTGCCTTGATTGGGGGGCCGCTCGCCTCGGTTGCGATCCCGACCGGCACGATCCTCCCGAGGGGGTCGGGCCGGACGCTCGCCGTTGTTGCTTCCGCTGCTGCTGGCACTGTTGCTGTTAGCCGACTGGGAGGAGTCCTCTAGTGACGCTGGGGTGGGCACCACCACCGTTGCACTGTTGCCGCCACCGCCGCCATCTCCGGCCCCGTTGCGGTTGCGGGCCGCCGCACTGAGACCTGCTTCCTC
>JANYHQ010000362.1 GCA_025358985.1 Acidimicrobiales bacterium | reverse complement strand
CGCAAAGACATTGCCGCCGTCAAGGTGGCCATGCCCAAGGTGTACCACGACGTGGTGCAACGCGCCATGCATTTGCATGGCGCGTTGGGTATCTCCAATGAGATGCCCTTCTCCGCCATGATGCAAACGGCCGAGGTGATGGCAGTGGCCGACGGTCCCACCGAGGTCCACAAGATCACGCTGGCCACCCAGTTGTTGAAGGGCTATACCCCGGTGGAGGGGCTGTTTCCCAGTGCCCATATCCCTACCCGTCGCGAGGCCATGCGAGCCAAGTACGCAGATCTCATCGAGCATGCGGTGGGCAACTCCTGACATGACCGATACGCGGGTGCTGCCACTGGTGAGCTTCGATCTCACAGGCAAGGTCGCAGTGGTCACTGGTGGCAGCAGGGGGCTGGGCCGCGCCATGTGTGAGGCCTACGCCGCTCATGGGGCCACAGTGGTGGTGGCCAGTCGTAAGGTCGATGCCTGTATCGCGTTGGCCGCTGAGCTCAGCGAAGCCACCGGCCGCCCCCACCTCGGTGTGGCCTGCCACGTGGGGAAGTGGTCTGACTGCGACGCACTGGTGAGCACCGTGATGGCGCAATTCGGTGCAATTGATGTACTGGTCAACAACGCTGGCATGTCTCCGCTGTACGAGTCGCTCGACTCCATCTCCGAGGATCTTTTCGACAAGGTCATCGACGTCAACCTCAAGGGCACCTTTCGATTGTGCGCGCTGGTGGGCACTCTCATGGCCAAGGGAGCGGGCGGCTCCATCATCAACGTCAGCAGTGTTGCCGCCGTCGCGCCCACTCCGGGCGAGATCCCCTATGCCGCCGCCAAGGCTGGGGTGAATGCGCTCACCATCGGTCTCAGTCACTCGTTCGGACCCAGTGTTCGGGTCAACGCCATCATGCCGGGCCCGTTTCTCACCGACATCTCCAAAGCGTGGGACCTGGAGGCATTCACCCGTCGGGCCAAGGCCACCATCCCCTTGCAACGCGGTGGCGAAGCGCACGAGATCGTGGGCGCTGCGCTGTATCTGGCCAGTTCGGCGTCGAGTTACACCACCGGTGCCATCATCAAGATCGACGGTGGCACCGTCCACCCTCCCGCGTGACGCAGCCACTCGATACCCGCGCCCGGTTGGTGGACGCCGCCGAGCGCCTGTTTGCCGAGCGCGGCATCGACTCGGTAAGTCTGCGTGAAGTGACCCGTGCGTCCGGCGCCCGCAATGCCATTGCGTTGCAATACCACTTCACCGATCGCGCTGGGGTGGTGGCAGCCATCCTCGACAAGCACGCCCCTGAGGTGGAAGCCCGTCGCAATGCCTTGCTCGATGACTACGAATCTGGGGGACTTAGTGATCTGCGTGCGTTGGCGGCCGCATTGGTGCGTCCCCTGGCCGCACAGTTGGCCAACCCGGATGGGGGTCCGGCCTTTCTGCAGATCTATGCCGACCTCATCAATCGCCCCACTCCTGACTTCGGTTCCACCCTTGACGACCCCAACGCCAGCATCACCCGTTGGCGTCACTTGGTGGACCCGCTCTTGGCACCCGACGCCACCCGTCTGCATCGCCGCTTCACCGCCATCTTGCATGCCGCCATCGAACTCGGGCGCCGGGCCCGGTCCGGCCCGCATACCGATGACCGCCTGTTCACCAGCTATCTCATCGACGTGGTGGCCGCCATCCTGGGCGCACCGGTGTCCCCCGACACCCGACGACTGGCCGATGAACGCGACGCCGCCACGGTCGGCCGGATCTCGACCGGTGGAAGTGGGGAGGCCGGGCGAGCACCGAAACGAGGAGGAGGGACGTAGCCCAGTGTTGCGGCCGTTCCCGCTGACTGCGCCGACGCTCAAGGTAGCGTTGGTTGACGCCGAAGGACCGGTGTGCAGAGGCGAATCACCGTATGGAGGCAACGGCGGAGTTCGCCTCGCGCCACCATGCATAGTCCTCACCTTCTGCTTCGCTTCGGTGTGATCAGCGCCATCTTGGTGGCAGGCCTGGGGCTTACGGCTGGGTTGGCTCTGGCTCGGTCCATCCGTACGCGTACTATTGCTGATGCGGTGCGTTCCGCCGAGGTCCTCGCCGATGTGGGAATCCGTCCGTTTGTGTCGCCCGCTGATGTGCTGGGTGACTTTGTACCGTTGACACCGAACCGCCAGGCCGAACTGGACAACAGCCTGGGCAAGAGCCTGTCCGCCAATGCAATTGTGCGATTGAAGCTGTGGAATCGTCAGCATTGGCTGGTGTATTCGGACAAGGCAGAGCTACGTGGCCGGTGGTTTCCTGCCGACGACGTCCTGAACAAGGCATTCACCGGGCGTACCGAGTCGAACGTCACTGACCTATCGAAACCCGAAGAGTTGGAAGAGCGCGACTTTGGGCGGTTGTTGTCGGTGTACGTACCATTGCGGGTGGACGCCAAGCGCACGAGCTTCACCAGTGACCAGAACGCCACGGTGGTGGGAGCGTTCGAGATCTACCTTCCGTATCAACCAGTGGCCGACAGCATCCGCTCGGACACATTGGGGTTGTACAAAACTTTGGGCGCGGGACTGGTGGTGCTGTACCTCGGACTGTTCCGGTTGATGCAATCAGCGTCACGCCAACTGCGACGCCAAGCCGCCCAGAACGAACACCAGGCACTGCACGACGCTCTCACACAACTTCCCAATCGCTCCCTGCTGCGCTACTCCATCGACCAGTCCATCGCGCAAGCGAAGCGCAACGGCACAGTGGTGTCGGTACTGCTCTTGGACATGGACCGGTTCAAGGAAATCAATGATTCATTGGGTCATCAGCTGGGTGATCAGTTGTTGGTGAAGATCGGCGAGCGGTTGCAGCAGCGGGTGCGTACCGCTGACTCCACGGCGCGTCTCGGTGGCGATGAGTTTGCCATTGTGCTGGCCGACCTGGCCCACGCCGCTGACGCCACCCTGGTAGCTGAAGATCTCCTGGCCTTGTTCGAACAGCCATTTGAGGTGGGAACCGTGATGGTGGATGTGCGCCCATCGATCGGCATCGCCAGCTTCCCCGACGACGGGGCCAATGCCGACACGCTGCTACGCCACGCCGACGTAGCCATGTACGCCGCCAAGCACGCCCATACCGGTGCGGAGGCGTACAGCTTCGATGCCGATCACTACCGACCAGAACGGTTGGATTTGGCCGCCGACATTCGCCGTGCCATAGCCGCCGATGAATTGGTGCTGTTCTACCAACCAAAACTCGATATCGCCACACGGCGCATCACGGGATGCGAGGCACTCGTGCGGTGGCAGCATCCTTACCGAGGTCTGCTGGCGCCGGGCGAGTTCATGCCGGTGATCGAAACCACCGAGTTGGTAAAGCCACTGACGCTGCATCTGTTGGACCAGGCCATGCGCTTCGCCCGTGATGTACGAATAGCCGGCCATGAAATCCACGTGGCCGTGAACCTGTCGGCGCGCAACACCGTGGACTTGCGGTTGCCCGAGCAAGTGGCCGAAATCATGAGCCGATACCAACTGCCCTGTGAAGTCTTGGAGTTGGAACTCACCGAGAGTGCAGTGCTGGAGAATCCTAAGCGCGCACGGGATGTTCTCGAAGCGCTGGCCGCTCTCGGCGTGGCCATCTCCGTGGATGATTTTGGCACCGGCTACGCATCCATTTCGTATCTCACACAGTTACCCATCTCCTCCCTCAAGATCGATCGCAGCTTTATCCACGACGTCACCACCAATCCCAAATCGGCGGCGGTCGTGAGTTTCAGTGTGGCCTTGGCGACATCGCTCGGTCTCACCGTGGTGGCCGAAGGAGTGGAAGAACCCGAGACACTGCTCGAGCTGGAACGGCTTGGTTGTCATCAAGTGCAGGGCTATCTCATCAGTAAGCCAGTACCAGCTGCTGAGTTCATGGCGTTGTTGAACCAGCCCCACTATTCAACCCGCATCGCAGTGAAGGCCACCCCATGAAGACCCACTCCGTCCGCCCGTTTTCGATTGTTGGGTCAGCTGTTCTCCTTGCATTCCTCACTAGTTGCAGCTCAGGTGGCGCCGTGAATCAATCGGCTCCGGGCAAGGACATCAAGACCTTTTCCCTTACCGATGATCCCCGTCTGGCCATCTCGCCGGTTGACCCCCTGCGCGGCAAGGTGATTTCCGCGGCGGACCTACGGGTGCTGCTCGATTATCTGCTCAGCGAACACAGCGCCTTGGCCGTGCACATGATGCGCGCCATCGTGGACGGCTCTTCGGACTTGACGGAAGTGAAGCGCGGATTGACGCTCAACACCATTGATCTCACTGGTGCCATTGGCCTCACCTACGGACCGGATGGGGCCTTTGCGTTCGACCAACTCTGGAAGCAACATATTCAATTCTTCGCCAATTACGCCGCCGCCACCACTGGGGCACAACGCAACAAGGCAATGCGCGACCTCCACGACTACAACATGGATTTCTCCAGCTTCACCTCCACGGCCACCGGAGGCAGGGCCCCAATGAGCGCGGTGGTTGGTCTCATCCACACTCACGTGGCCCAACTCATCAGTCAGATCGATGCGTACCGCGAGGGAGACATGGCGTCGGCTGTGGCGCATCAGCACGAGGCCCGGGTTCATATGTACGAGATTTCTGCGGCTTTGGCCGGAGCCCTGGCTGATCAGCAGCCCATCACCTTCCCCGGTGGTGCGCCCCCGGCAGCCACTATCGAGGCCGCTCACCTGCGCAGTGAGGGTGCCCAACTGACGTTGGACGCGGCGTGGTCAGCTCAGTTTCGCCCCGAGTTGGTGGCTGCGCTGAACGCTGAAGTGCATACCCTGGCCCTCGACGACACGCAGGGGACAAGTGCGGCGGCGGCATGTGTGGCCCGCATCGCCGCACATGACTATGAGGGGGGCACTGACTGCTCCCGCAAGGTGTTGCTCGACCTGTCTTCTTGACTGCGCCACCCCAACTCGTAGCAAAACTCCCCCGCCCGCCACGAATTCTGCGACACGAACCACCTCGTCGCAAAATTTGCGCCGCGCACGGTCTAGGGCGTACGAAGCACGCATGGGAATTTGTGATGGACGCGTAGCAATCGTGACCGGCGCTGGACGAGGCATTGGCCGCGAGCATGCGCTGCTGTTGGCCCACGAGGGCGCCATGGTCGTGGTCAACGACCTCGGCGGTTCACGCGACGGGTCCGGTTCCGGCACCGATGCCAGTCCCGCTCAAGATGTGGTGGACGAAATCGTGGCGGCCGGTGGCCAAGCGGTGGCCAATGGCGACAACGTGGCGGACTGGGAAGGGGCCCAACGCCTCATCAATCAGGCCATCACCACATACGGCGACCTCCACGTACTGGTCAACAACGCTGGCATCCTGCGAGACCGGGTGCTCGTCAACATGACCGAAGGCGAGTGGGATTCGGTGATCAACGTGCATCTCAAAGGTACATTTGCCCCCAGCCGATGGGCCGCCACGTACTGGCGTGAGCAGGCCAAGGGCGGCACCATGCCCGATGCACGCATCATCAACACCACCTCGGTATCGGGCATCTTCGGTAATCCGGGACAGGGCAACTACGGCGCCGCCAAAGCCGGCATTGCCGCATTCAGCACCATCGTGGCCCAGGAGGTATATCGCTACGGGGTCACGGTGAACGCCATCTCCCCGGGAGCGCTTACCCGCATGACGGAGGACCTCATGGCATTTTCCGATCTCGACGCTGATCGGGCGGCCAGCCGTGGACCGCAATGGATTGCCCCGCTGTGTGTGTGGTTGGCCAGCCCCCTGTCGAAGAATGTCACCGGTAGGGTGTTCCATGCCGCTGGCGACTCCATCTCCATTGCCGAGGGATGGCACATGGGTCCCACCGCCCACAACACCATGATCCCGGCCGAACTCACTGCGGTGATGGCCGACCTCATGGGCCGAGCCCGCCTCAATGCCGACATGGGCGGACGAGACAAGTCCGGACCGGGGCGGCCGGGCAACACAATCTGAGCGCAATCAGCCAGCGCTTCCCACGGCCCGCCACGTGACGGTGAGGGTGACATTGACCTTGTTGTTTCCGGTGTTCTTGGCGGTGTAGGACCACGTGCCCGGTGCCGGGACAGCAGCCACTGTTATTTGATCGCAGTAGATGGACCCGGCCGCACCTTGGCAGTAGTGCAGGTCCTGTTGAGACGCAGTGTTGAGCACGGCGAACGATGCCCCCTTGCCCCTGCGGGTACGTACGGTGACCTTCTTCTCGCCGTCTCCGGACACCCGTACCTTGATGACCCATTCGCCCTGCGTCTTCAACGGCTGGGTCACCACCATGGACACCGACTTCCCCGGTGCCAACGATGTGATCGACTGCTTGGCGCTCGCTCCTGGGCCAAACACGCAACTCGATACGGCAGCGATGAGCACAACCAAGCGAAGGCGACGCATTACTGCCTCGGGATGTTGGCTGGCCAAGTTCTCGCCCACTGCTGCGATCCGACCGTCTCCAGCACGTCTCATACGGCATCGAGTTGGACAGCGGGGTCGATGACTCGACCTCCCTGAAGCACAATTTCCATTGCTACCACCTACGCACCGCACCCGCGACTTCTACCTTCGAGAGGTTACGGCTCTATGAAGGATCCGTTCCGGCATCTGCTTCCAGTACCACCAAAGCTTCATAGGCACGCATATTGAATGGACCTGAAACGGTGAGGTGTGTTTCGCCGGTGCTCGACACCACTGCCCCTCCGGGCAGGATCACTTCCGGGCAGTCAGCGGTGAAGTTGATGACCACCACACAGCGCGATTCATCCGTGTGGCGGACGTACACCAGACACCCATGGGGGACGTCGTCAAGAAATGTTATGGCCCCGCGTACCAGCGCCTCCGAGGAACGTCGCACCGCCAGAAGTCGGCGGGTGAGCGACAGCATCGAGCACTCGTCATCACTTTGCATCTCAACGTTGTGTACGGCGTGGTCGGCGTGCAGCGGCAACCACGGTGTGGCGTCGGCCCGTGTGAAACCAGCCCCGACCGAGGCGTCCCATTGCATTGGAGTGCGGCCCGGGTCACGACCGTAACCGGGCATACGGACACCCCATGGATCACGTACCTGATCCGGAGCAATGGTGGCATTGAGCATGCCAATTTCATCGCCGTAGTACAGCGTTGGCGTACCCCTCAAGGTGAGCAGCAACAACATGGAGGCACGAGCTTGAGCTACCCCGAAACGACTGGCGATGCGTAACTCGTCGTGGCTGGACATGAGGTAGTTGGGCCAATGAGTGGCCGTGAGACATGCCTCCATCTCCTCTACCTTGGCGCGCACGCTCTCGGGGCTCCAGTGCACCGACACCAGGTTGAAATTGAGAGGCATGTGATAACCGTCGCGGTTGATGCCGTAGTAACTGGCCCACGCCACGCGGTCATTCAGGGTGACTTCGGCAATCATGGCCCGGGGTTGGGTGACGCTGTAAGAATCCAGGAGTGCCCGCATCTCCCGGTTGTACTCGTGGATCACCGGATGCTGGATGTCGTACACGTGACGGAACTGATCGAAGTCAGCCATCGGCTTCTGGAACACCTGCGTATGGTCGGGATTCAGCGGATTGTCACGCAGTTCCGGGTCCTTACCCATGAACGGTGCCGCATCCACCCGAAACCCATCGACACCGCGTTCCAACCAGAAGCCAAGCGCGCCGAACATCTGCTTACGCAAATTGGGGGCGAACCAATTGGTGTCGGGCTGTTCGGGTAAAAAGCTGTGCAAGTAGTACTGACCGGTGGTGTCGTCCAATGTCCATGCCGGCCCGCCGAAGACACTGAGCCAGTTGTTGGGCGGCGCACCGTCGGCCTTGGCATCGGACCAGATGTACCAATCTCGTTTGTCGTTGGTGCGGTCCGCCCTGGACTCTGCAAACCACGGATGCAGATCTGAGGTGTGATTGGGCACGAAGTCCACCATCACCTTCAGGTCCAACCGATGCGCCTCCGTGATCAACGCGTCGAACTCATCAAGGGTGCCGAACATCGGATCCACCTCGCAGTAATCCGTGACGTCGTAACCGAAGTCCTTCATGGGTGACGGATAAAACGGCGACAACCACACCACGTCCACACCGAGCCAGGCTAAATATGTCAGCCGTTCGGTGATACCGGGCAGATCACCGATACCGTCGCCGTTGAGGTCTTGGAAACTGCGGGGGTACACTTGGTACACCACCCCGGTCTTCCACCAATCATCCGCCGTTACCGCCTCGTCTGAGCTGTCCCTGGTCGGCTGCTCGCTGGTCATGACCCCACGATACGAGACACAACTATGTTGCGGGTGCGTCTCCTCCTGTAGACCATTGAGGTGGCCTCCAACACCTCGGCACTCGCCGCCTTGACACTGGTGCTGGGCGCTCTTCTGGGAGCGTCTTTGGTACAAAGGTCGCGTCAAACCCACAAACAGCGTCATCATGACCAACAGTTGGCCGAGTTGGCCCGCGCACTCACTGGTGCCACCACGCTCGACGAGATCGCCGCCACCGTGATCGAGCATGTGGCCGGCATCGTGGGGTCCGCTCGGGCGTCGGTGGCCTTCGTGGACAGCGAGCGGCGGGTGGTCCGACTGGCCACCACTGTGCAGGAACGATCACGTGTTTTACGACAGCAGACCAGGGTCGACGACGTTCCCCATCCGACCGACAAGGCCCTATACGAAACCTTCTCCTTCGATCTACTCGAGCCGGTTCTCAAGACGCTGCGCCAAGGCGATCCGCTGACCTTGTCGGGTGACACCCTGAAGGCGTTCCCTGGTTTGGCCAACGCGTTGTTGTCCCGGCACTTGCGCACGGTGGCCCTTCTTCCGATGATCGCCCGTACCGGTAATCTCATAGGTGTACTTATTATTTCTTGGAAGGACCAAC
>JANYHQ010000361.1 GCA_025358985.1 Acidimicrobiales bacterium | reverse complement strand
CTTCAAGGATCTGGCGGGCCGCTGCGAACGCACGGTGGTGGTGGGGTTGTCGTTGGGCGGCACGCTGTCCACCTGGTTAGGAATCCAGCATGCAGACATCGCCGGGTTGGTCTTGGTGAATCCCGCAGTGGAACCGGCCTCGGCCGACTTTGTGGACCTCATCCGGGCTGCCCTCGAATCGGGTACCGATGTATTTCCCGCTATTGGTGCCGATATCGCCAAGCCGGACACCGATGAGTTGGCCTATCCCGAGACCCCGCTGGCCCCGCTGCTCACCATGATGGAGCACGGCCCGGTGTTGGACGCAGGGCTGTCCGCCATCACGATGCCTACGCTGTACTACGTGTCTACGCAGGATCACGTGGTGCCCCCGAGTGCCGCGGATCACTACTCCTCCAAGGTGAGTGGTCCGGTGGAACGGGTGGTGCTGGAGCGCAGTTACCACGTGGCCACGCTGGATTTCGATGCAGAAATCATCCAGAACGGAGCAGTGGAGTTCGCCAAGAAAGTCTGCAAACTCTGAACCATATGGAACCTCTGAACTAAGCGCCCCGGTACGATGGCCCGCTATGTCTGAACGCCTCACCCGCGCCGATGTGGTCCATGTGGCCAGGCTTGCCCGCCTCACGCTGGGCGACGCCGAAGTGCAGAGTTTCACGCTGGAGTTGGCTGACATCCTCGCTCACGCGCACGATGTGGCGTCGTTGGACACCGCCGGCGTGGTTCCCACCGCCCATCCGCTACCGCTGGTCAACGTGCTGCGAGCCGACGTGATTCGCCCCGGCGTGGATCGTACGGAGGTGTTGGCAATGGCCCCGTGGGCGGAGGACGACCGCTTCCGGGTGCCCAAGATCCTGGGCGAAACCACATGAGCGCGCCCACCCGGACGGTGGTGACAGTATCCACCGGCGACCCCGGCACCGCCGCCAACATTGCTGCTGATGTGCGGGCTGGACGCCGCACGGCGGTAGACGTGCTGGCCCAGCATTTTGCCCGCATCGATGCTCACGAGGGTGACGTCCATGCATTCAATCTGGTGTTGCGCCAGCAGGCCGGTGAGCAGGCCGCAACAGTGGATGCGGCAGTGGCGGCTGGTATCGACCCGGGGCCGCTAGCCGGTATACCGGTGGCGCTGAAAGACAACCTCTGTACACGTGGAATAGAAACCACGTGTTCGTCCCGCATCCTGGAGGGTTGGAAACCACCGTACAGCGCCACTGTGGTGCAGCGTTTGGCGGCGGCTGGTGCCGTGGCGGTGGGTAAGACCAACCTCGACGAGTTCGCCATGGGCAGTTCCACGGAGAACTCCGCATTCGGGCCCACCCGCAATCCTCACGACCATACCAAGGTCCCCGGAGGTTCAAGCGGTGGCAGTGCGGCAGCGGTTGCTGCTGGGTTCGCTTCAATTGCGTTGGGTTCCGATACCGGCGGTTCCATCCGCCAACCGGCGTCGCTGTGCGGCATCGTGGGTATGAAGCCCACATACGGTTTGGTTTCACGTTACGGACTGGTGGCCTACGCCAGTTCGCTCGACCAGATCGGACCCTTCGCTCACACTGTGGAAGATGCGGCCCTCCTGCTGGAGAATATCGCCGGGCACGACCCGGCTGATTCAACGTCGATCGATGCCCCCCCACCATCGCTGGTGGCCGCCGTCCGGCGCGGGCGGGCGGACGGTGTACCCGGGTTGCGGGTGGGTATCGTGGAGGAGTTGAGCGGTGAAGGTATGTCATCGGACGTGCTGGCTCGACTCGACGTGGCCGTCGATCGGTTGCGTACGGCGGGCGCAACAGTGGGCCACGTCAGTGTTGAGTCAACCAAACTCTGTTTGTCTGCTTACTATCTCATTGCTCCTGCTGAGGCGTCATCCAACCTCAGCCGATACGACGGTGTGCGCTACGGCCTGCGGGTGAGTCAGGGGGCAGCCAACGTGGAAGAGATGATGGCCAACACTCGCGCCGCAGGATTCGGAGCCGAGGTCAAGCGACGCATCATGCTCGGCACATATGCGCTATCCGCGGGCTACTACGACGCCTACTACGGGCAAGCCCAAAAAGTACGTACGCTCATTATTGAGGATTTCCGGCGGGCCTACCAGCAATTCGATGTGCTCATCACCCCCACCTCTCCCACTACGGCGTTTTCGTTCGGCGACAAAACCGCGGATCCCTTCACCATGTACCTCACCGACGTGTGCACCATCCCTTCGAACCTCGCTGGCGACCCTGCGATTAGCGTTCCGTGCGGTGTGGGCGATGACGGTATGCCCATCGGTGTGCAGCTCTTGGGTCCGGCGCTGTCCGAAGCGGTACTACTGGGCGCTGCCGCCGTCATCGAGAAGGGGAACTGAGAATGGCTCTCAAGAATGGTTGGGAGCTGGTGGTTGGTTTAGAGGTTCATTGTGAACTGGCCACCAACACCAAAATCTTCTGCTCATGTGCCAACCAATTCGGCGACGAACCCAACACCAACATCTGCCCGGTTTGCCTGGGCCTGCCAGGGTCATTGCCTGTGCTCAACCACATGGCCGTGGAGTTCGCCATGCGGATTGGATCAGCCCTGCATTGCAGGGTGGAGCCGTCCATTTTTCATCGGAAGAACTACTTCTATCCGGACATGCCCAAGGACTATCAGGTCAGCCAGAACGACGAGCCCATCAACGTCGACGGTTACCTCGAACTGCCGGACGGATTCCGGGTGGGTATCGAGCGGGCTCATATGGAGGAGGACACGGGTAAGACGCAGCACATGGGCAGTTCTGGGCGTATTCACGGAGCCAATTACTCGCTCGTCGACTACAACCGAGCGGGGGTTCCGTTGGTGGAGATCGTGTCGCGGCCTGACATCCGCACCGCCGAGCAGGCCAAGGCCTACGTGGCGGAACTGCGCTCAATCTTGGTGGCTACCGGTGCCTCCAACGGTAAAATGGAGGAAGGTTCACTTCGGGTCGACGCCAATGTCAGTGTGCGCCAACCGGGCCACGAGTACGGCACGCGTTGCGAGATCAAGAACCTCAATTCACTTCGTTCGCTCACACGCGCCATCGAATACGAAGCCAATCGCCAGATCGACCTACGCGAAGCGGGGGAGCGCATCGTGCAGGAAACCCGGCATTGGAACGAGGAGGATGGTCGCACCTCGTCTATGCGGTCCAAAGAAGAAGCTATGGACTATCGGTACTTTCCGGAGCCCGACCTCGTTCCCATCGCCCCCTCAGCCGAGTGGGTGGCAGCTGTCCGCGATGCCCTTCCGTTGATGCCAGCAGACCGTCGTCGGCTGCTGTCGGAGGCCACGGGCGGGGAATTGGCCCCCGGTTCAGACCCCATCGTTACCATCGTGGACCAAGGACTCGATGCGCTGGTGTTGGGAGCGGTGGCTCATGGTGGCGATGGTCGCCGAGCGGTTAACCGGGTGGCCAATGAGGTGGTGACCGCCGAGCAGGGCGCACGGCTCAACATTGCGGGGTTCGCCGCATTGCTGGTGATGGAGGCCCAAGCCAAGCTCACGTCCACGCAGGCCAAGGCGGTGTTGGTGGAGATGATGGAGACGCAAGCGTCGGACCCTGCCGCCATTGCCACGGCCCGAGGGTTCCAGGCCATGGACAGTGGCGTGGCCGAGACGCTGGTGGATGAGTTGATCGCTGCCCATCCCGCCGAATTCGAGCGGCTCCGGGCCGGCGATACCAAGGTGGCTGGCTTCTTCGTGGGGGCAGCCATGAAGGCCAGTGGCGGCAAGGCCGACGGCAAACTCGTCACCGGGCTTTTACGCCAACGGGCCGGCCTGTAGCTGGTTCGCCCGGTCAGGCAGTCAGCTGGCGAGTCACGGGGTTCACAGCAGAACCGAGTTGGCAGCCGGTGCGGAAGGCGGCCCGGGCTGCATCGTCACGCCTGATGACCCCGGTACCGGCGGGCGACCCGTTGACCTTCCTGCGCCGGTCGATGATGAGATCTCCGTTGGCATCCTGCTCCACATGGAGATGGTCGAGGCCTCGTGGGGCCAACCCTTCGAACTGATCGCCGACCCGGTCATACAGACTCGCGCACGCTGAACAGAGATAACCCTGGGAGTCGGGGCAGTAGCCCACGCGCGCTCCATCCTTGGTGCACTTGTCCGAGAGGGCGATCACACCAAGGCGGCATGTGTCGAGAAGTGCCGCGGAGTACGTGCCCTGTGCGGCACTCAGAAGATCGGCCTCGAACTGCGCCACATACGCCGAGGATTCAACGGAATACAGGGGATCGCCACTGCGCCGTCGATCACCCAGAAAGTCAACCGGTGCAGCATTCTCAGTGGCATTGCGACTGCATGAGGCCAGCGCAACAGAAGCAGCCGCTCCTAGCAGCACCGTCCTGCGGTTCAGTTGAACGTCGGTGGGCTTGTCGGGCAGCATCGCCCTCGAGCTTGGCATCGTCTCCGGTGTACGTCGTACTCGGGCACACTGTCGTTTGCCATGGCCACCTGTACATTTCACCCAGACCGCGAGACGTTTCGATCCTGCAGTCGCTGCGGTCGTCCCGCGTGTTACGAGTGCCTCATCGATGCCCCGGTGGGTGCACAGTGTGTGGCATGCGTCCGTGAGTCCCGTCCGGCGGCGTCACAGCGGCTGAAGATGAATCTGGCCCAGCCCCTACTGATCACCAAGCTCATCATCGCTACGCTGGCGGCCGTTCACTTCTACGGGCTGGTACGCCAAGGCGGCTCGGGCGATGTGTTCTCGGGGACGTCACGTTGGCTGGTCGAGAACTTTGCGCTGTACGGACCGGCCGTGAAGTCGGGAGAGTGGTATCGGATCATCACGGCAGGGTTCCTCCACGGTTCGCTGCTGCACCTGGGGTTCAACAGCTTCGCCATCTGGAACCTGGGGCGTACATTGGAAAGTGCCATCGGCCGCTGGCGCTACGCCGCCCTGTTCTTCGTATCGGTGTTGGGAGGGTCGGCCGGCGCACTGCTGCTCACGCCTAACGTCCGCACCATCGGGGCATCCGGCGGAGCGTTCGGTCTCATGGCCGCCGCGGTGGTCGGTATGCACGCCCGTGGGGTACCCATGCGAGCCAACGGCTGGCTGCCTCCCATGGTCATCAACCTGTTGTTCACGGTGTCGATCCCCGGCATCTCCATCGGAGGCCATCTCGGGGGCATCGTGGCCGGTGGCATCGTGGGTTACGTCATCATCGGTCGTCGTATGCGCAATCGCCAGATCGACATTGCCGTGTTAGTGGCCGTCGGGGTGGTGGCAGTGGCGGTTGCCCTGGCGGCTGCGCAACGAGGGGTGGGGGGCTAGATGGGGATCAGAAGTACATGTCCTGGGCCCGCACCATGGCGGGGATGGGCTGATGGCGGAGGCGCCAGTGAGCCAGGAGTGCCCCGGGCGGGCCCACCAGGGTGGCGCCGAAGAACGGCCAACTCCACGACATGGGCCGTCGGACGTCGAAGGCCATCACCGCAAACGCTCCGGCTACCAGGCCGTGGAAGTAGGCGATGATCCGCAACACGAGGTAGTTGGTTTGGGAATGGTCGTCGAGGAGGTACTTGCGGGTCATGGGCACCAGTAGGCAGCAGTAGCTGATGGTTTCCACAATGGCCACTACTTTCAACACCCGAACCTTGCGCACCAGCTTGGCTCGCGGATCCATGGAGTCCAGATAGTCCCCAACTGCGGGGGTGTCATTTCCACTCACCACTTCAGCCTGCCCCACCCTCACCGGTACCATCTACAAATGGCTCCAAATCCTGCGAAGACCCGCTCCACCGATGTCACCGAGGGGCCCAAGAAAGCCCCAGCGCGCGCCATGCTCCGAGCGGTTGGTATGACCGATGCAGATTTCGACAAAGTGCAGGTGGGTGTGGCCTCGAGCTGGAACGAGGTCACTCCGTGCAACCTGCCGCTCGACCGTTTGGCCAAGCGGTGCAAGCAAGGTATCCGTGACGCCGGTGGCTTTCCGTTTGAGTTCGTCACCATTGCGGTCAGCGACGGAATCTCCATGGGCCATGAGGGGATGCGGGCCTCGCTGGTGAGCCGCGAGGTCATCACCGACTCGGTGGAGACAGTGATGCACGCAGAACGTTTCGATGCACTGGCCACGTTTGCGGGCTGCGACAAGAGCCTGCCCGGCATGCTGATGGCGGCAGCCCGGCTGAATCTGCCCAGCATCTTTATGTACGGCGGTTCCATCTTGCCGGGCCGCGGTGCCCATGGTGAAGCATTGGACATCACCAGCGTGTTCGAGGCGGTGGGCGCCCACGCCGTGGGCAAACTCAGTGATGCCGAGCTGTTGCTCATCGAGCGCAATGCCTGCCCTACCGAGGGTTCGTGTGCGGGCATGTTCACCGCCAACACCATGGCCAGTGTCAGCGAAGCACTGGGCATGGCGTTGCTTGGCAGTGCCAGCCCGGCGGCCGTGGATCGCCGGCGCGACGACTTTGCCTATCAATCCGGCGTGGCCCTCATGGGTTTGGTGGACAAGAACATACGGGCGCGTACCATTCTCACCAAGGAAGCGTTCGAGAACGCCATCATGGTGACGTTGGCGTTGGGTGGTTCCACCAACGCAGTGCTGCACCTCCTGGCCATTGCCCACGAGGCCCGAGTG
>JANYHQ010000330.1 GCA_025358985.1 Acidimicrobiales bacterium | reverse complement strand
CCGGCGCCGGTCCCAGGCCGGATTTCGCCCATGAGCGAATCGTCACGTGTCGAATGACAAATTCGGGTCACATCGGCGAATCGTCACGGGACGAAATTTGGGGTCAACTGTGGCGGATTGCGCGCGCCGGTGGCGTGTAGTTGGCGGGTGGACGCCATAGTCGCGCGGAATCCGCCACACCTGAGGCTGGCGAAGGCCACCGCGCCGATTTCGTCACGTGTCGATTCGCTCATGGGCCGGGAGCGGGGTCACCATGGCCTCATGCTCATCAACGGTGTGGAACTCGGTGTGGATGTCGGGGTGGATGATCCCGGCAACGGGCCGATGATGCTCTGGGGGCACGGGCTCACCTCCAGCCGGGCCAACGAGGATGCCCGCAACCTGTTCGCCATCAAGACCGCGGCATCGGCCGCCGGTTACGGCTTGGTCCGTTACGACGCACGCGGTCACGGCACCAGCGAGGGGACCCGGGACTCGGCCCACTACCGATGGGACTCGCTGGCCCAGGATGCGTTGGCCGTTCTCCACACCTTGGCCAGGCCAGCCACACCGTGGGTGGTGGGAGGTGCATCCATGGGGGCCGCCACCACACTGCATCTCGCGGTGGCGCACCCCGAGGTGGTGGCCGCCATGATCTTGGTGATCCCACCAACGGCATGGGCCACCCGCGCTGCCCAGCGGGAGCAATACCAAAAGGGGGCTGAGTTCGTACGCCAACGCGGCAAGGCCGCATACGTCGCCGCCGCCAACCTGATGCCAATCATTGCGTTGTTCGCCGATGACCCCGATGCCGCCCGCTTCGTACCCGACATCACCGAGGCGCTCCTGCCAATCGTGCTCGAAGGAGCGGCATCCTCGGACCTTCCCAACGAAGATGAGCTACGTGCGCTTAGCATGCCCACCTTGATCCTGGCGTGGGACACGGACCCGGGGCACCCGGTGGTCACCGCCCAACGACTGGCCGAGTATCTGCCCCACAACGAGTTGCACGTGGCCGCTACGTTGGCGCAGGTCCGAGGCTGGGGACCAGCCATCACCCACTTCCTCCAGGGCCTCGGGTAGCACGGCGGCAGGTATCCTCATTGCCGTCATGGTTGCCAACATCCCCGAAAAACCCACCCTCGACGGCATCGAGCACACCTGGTCCACCTATTGGGAGGAGCAGGGCACCTACCGCTTCGACCGGTCAGCCAACCGGGAAGCGGTCTACTCCATCGACACGCCACCTCCCACGGTCAGCGGATCGCTGCATGTTGGCCATGTCTTCAGCTACACCCAAACCGACACCATCGCTCGCTACCAGCGGATGCGTGGCAAGAAGGTCTTCTACCCAATGGGGTGGGATGACAACGGCCTACCCACAGAACGCCGGGTACAGAACTACTTCGGCGTAGTGGGTGATGCCACGCTTGCATACGATCCCAATTTCACACCGCCGTTCCAGGGCAACGCTGGCAAGGAGCGAGTGCCGGTCAGCCGGCGCAACTTCATTGAGCTGTGCAACCAGTTGACGGTGGAGGATGAGAAGGCGTTCGAACATGTGTGGCGCACCCTGGGCCTGTCGGTGGACTGGTCGCAGACGTATGCCACCATCGACGATCGCAGCCGACGCGCCAGCCAACGCGCTTTCTTGCGCATGCTCTCCCGCAATCAGACGTACCAGTTGGAAGCGCCCACGCTGTGGGACATCGATTACAAAACTGCGGTGGCGCAAGCAGAGTTGGCGGACCGGGAGATGCCGGGTGCCTATCACCGCATCGGGTTTCACCGCAGTGACGGTGCGGGTGATGTGTTCATCGAAACCACTCGGCCAGAACTACTGGCGGCCTGTGTGGCGTTGGTGGCCCACCCCGATGACGAGCGCTACCAGCCCCTCTTTGGCACCACGGTGCGCACCCCGCTCTTTGGGGTTGAAGTTCCGGTGAAAGCCCACGTGCTGGCCGACCCGGAGAAGGGATCGGGCATCGCCATGATCTGCACCTTCGGCGATCTCACCGACGTCATCTGGTGGCGCGAGCTGCAACTCCCCACCCGGGCCATCGTGGGTCGTGACGGACGTATCCTGCCCACCGCGCCCGATGGGGTACCTGCGGAACCGTATGCGCGCATTGCAGGGCGATCCACCAAGCAAGCACAGGTGGAAACCGTGGTGATGCTCAGCGAATCCGGTGAGCTCATGGGTGAGCCCACACCGATCAAGCACCAAGTGAAGTTCTACGAGCGAGGCGACCGCCCGCTGGAGATCGTCACCAGTCGCCAGTGGTACGTGCGCACCATGGATGAGCGTCAAGCGCTGTTGGATCGCGGCAATGAGATCCAGTGGCATCCCCCGTACATGCAGGCCCGCTACGAGAACTGGGTCAACGGGCTCAACGGGGATTGGTGCATCAGTCGGCAACGGTTCTTCGGTGTGCCGTTCCCCGTTTGGTACCAGGTCAATGGCGACGGCACAGTGGACCATGACGCTCGCCTCGTGCCACTGGAATCAGCGCTGCCAATCGACCCGCAGAGCGACCTTCCCGATGGCTATGTTGAGGCGCAACGCAACCAGCCGGGTGGTTTCTGCGGTGACCCTGACGTGATGGATACGTGGGCCACCAGTTCGGTGACTCCCCAAATTGCCGGAGG
>JANYHQ010000315.1 GCA_025358985.1 Acidimicrobiales bacterium | reverse complement strand
CGCCAGCACCTGGGCGCCGCCAATGATTGCGGCTTGGCGCAGGGTCAACGACTCCAGTGCCGCCCCACTCCCTCCGGTCGATGCTCGCCCGGACAACTTGGGCCACAGCACCAACAACACCACACCACCCACGATCCACGCCACCACCACCGGCCACGGTTTCAGCAGCTTGTCGGTGATGATTTTTTCGCCACCCTTGCCGATGATGGCGGCGGGTATGAAGGCCACGATGAGGGCGAACAGCAGCTTGCGTCCCGGTTCGCTACGCCCGATCAACCCCTGTAGGACCTCAACAACGCGCCGCCAGGACACGGCCAGTACCGCCAGGATGGCCCCGATCTGGATGATGACGGTGTATGAGTTGATGGCCTCGCGGTCGGCATCGTTTTGTCCCACGTCGAGGATCCGCTCGGTGATCAGCAGGTGGCCGGTGGAGCTCACTGGTAGGTACTCGGTGAGGCCCTCCACCACTCCGAGTACAGCCGCCTTGGCCACCGTGAGTTCACCGCCGGCAGTAGATGCGGTAGCGGGTGCCGCGGGTGCGGCTGGCGCGCTTGCTACTGCACTGGCGTGATTCATGGAGCCTGACAGCAGTGCGATGGAAGCAGCCGCCACCACCATGGCCATAACAAACAGGCGAAGCACGCTCGGAACAGCAGAGGGGCGAATTCTCACGCCCGGCAAGCTACTGGGCGCGAGGACGAGGAAAAATATGCGCCACGGCAGTCTCGAACGGACGCTCGTGGGAGAACAGTCGATCCATATCGCCCTTCGGGAGCACCGGGCACAACAGATGACCCTGCGCCCGAGTCACCCCCAGCGTGGCCAATTGGCGGGCCACACTCAAGCGCTCCACCCCTTCGGCCACCACCGATGCCCCCAGTGCCTCGGCCATATGGACCAATGCCAGCACCAGACCGGCGTCGGTGCCACCCTGAGACATTCCACTGGTGAGCGACGAATCGATCTTCAACTCATCCACCGGGAAGAAGCGCAGACTCTGGATGGGCATGGCCCCGGTGCCAAAGTCGTCGAGAGCGAGACGAACCCCCACCTTGCGCAACTCGGTGAGCACGGCGTGATTACGTCGCAACTGGGCCATCACGTCGTCGCGGATGTCGATGGTGAGCGCCGTGGTGGGTACTCCGTGATGATCGAGGCGCTCCAAGAGATGTTGCATCAATTGCGGCTGTCCAATTTGGCTACTCGACAAAATGAGCACCAAACCCAGGTTGCGGTGCTCGGCCTTGGTACGCCATCCAGCCACCGCAGCCAGTGTGGCGTCAAGCATCAGATCCCAGAGGTCGCCACCCAAACCGGCCCGCTCGGCAATGGCGAAGAAGGCGGCCGGGGGCAGCACACCGTGCTCGGGATGGTGCCACCGCACGAAGGCTTCCACCGCAGTAGGGGCCCCGGTATGGAGGTCGACGATCGGCTGATACCAGGGCCGGATGGCGCCGGTGTCGATACCAGTACGCAGGTCGGTCTCAATTCGCATCCGGCTGATGGCTTCCATCCGCAGGGCCTCGTCGTACATCTCCCAGCGACCGCGGCCGTCAAGCTTGGCCCGGGTGAGTGCCGCCGTGGCCTCGTCCATGAGGTCGCTGGCGGTGCTGTCGGCGCGGCTCATGGCCACGCCGATGGTGGCATCGGTACGCACGGTGTGACCTTCGAACTCCACCGGCTCGCGAAGGGCCGACAGGATCCGGGCGGCCACGCCAATGGCTTCTTGCGAATCACCCACCAGGTCCAACAGCACGGCGAAGCGGTCCCACTCGAGCCGGGCCACCAGATCGTGACCCCGGGCCGCCTTCACCAGACGATCAGCCACCACCTGCAGCAATCGATCTGATGCCGCGCTGCCGAGGGATTCGCTGACCAGCGAGAAGCGGTCGAGGTCCACCACCAGTATCGACACGGAGCGTTCCAAACGACTGGCGCGATCCAGAGCGCGGCCCGTTTCCAGCAGGATCGATACCCGGTTGCACAGCCCTGTGAGGTCGTCCAGCAAAGCGATCATCTGGTCGCTCCCGTAGGGAGGGAGTCGAGTCGGATCGCCATGATTCACAGGGTCAGTTATCGGTACAGTTGGCCTCTGACTTGAGGTTAACCACGGGGATTGGGTCGTTCGGGCAGGTGCGGTACATCGGAATCAGCGACGGTTGCGTCGTTCGCCGAGAGGGTTGGCGGGTGGTTGACCGCGGTCGTGGCGGCGCTCCCAGAATCGTGTGATGACTCGCTGCTTTCTCGATGGGTTGGACCAACTGCCGGGCGGCGCTGCCGGAGTCTCCCGCTTCGTTCGTTGACGGGCCCGGAACCGGTCCCGCAGCACCAGCCCGACGGCCACGAACCCGCCGAGTAGGGCGCCCGATGCCAACGACAGGGGAATTGATCGGCCGCCCGCTGCCACCGCCACCGCATCAATGACCCCGAACACCACTGCTGGCAGTCCGATCCGCAATGCCGTACTCGAAGCGCTCATGGGCGGCTCATTGGGTGGCGCCGCCTTCGGGACAGGTGGAAACGAATGGACACATACGACATCGAGCGGGATGCGGCGATGCTGGAAACTGTCGTTCGCGTCGGATGTCGTCAGCCAAATCGAACACGGCGCGTCGGGCCCGGGTGAGCACATCGGCGGTGACGTCGAGCGAGACGATGCCGGGTCGCTCCCCGCCCAATCTCTCGTACACCACACGTACCCGGCCTGGTGTACCGAACGACGGTGTACCGAACGACGGTGTACCGGACGGCTGGGTGGCGGCGAGGAGGGCATAGAGCAATGCACCAGCGTCGTTGTCGAGCACATCGGGCACGGCCCCGGTTTTGTAGTCGCGAACCTCAAGAGTGCCATCGGGATAACGCCACATGGCATCCACGCGACCGGTGATCAGCAACGCCTTGCCCGGGGCGAACCACCGTAGATCGATTTCGCCGCCGAGGTACTGCGCGGTGTCGCCGGGGCACAATTTCATATGAGCACGTATGGCTCGATTCACAGCGGGATCGTCGGGGGTCTCTTCGTTGCTGTGATCGGGGCCGTCGTGTGATTGAGGCTGGGCGTGGCGAGCATGAAGCTCTGCATGTACGTGAAGTCCGGGACCGGTCCCCAAGTCATCCACGTCGCCGTCACCTCGCAGGCCAAGTACGTGGGCCAGATGGAAGCGCTGGCGACACGATTGAAAGTCCCTCAACTTCGACGCTGACACCACCAGCAACCCCGGGGCAGGCTGGAACGGCGCCCCCAACATGGTCCTCATCCGACGTTACCGAGCACTGTCTCAAAACGGGTGGCCGGTATGGCCGGACACCCGGCGATGGCTGGACAGGTGGTGCACCACCAGCCGGGTGTGACCTCGTTGGGATGCGCCCGGGCCTGGTCGACGGTGTCAACCAGTCGGTCGCGTAGCGCGATGACCGCCTCGGGCGTGACCTCGTGCACCACCACCGTGGCCATACCCTCCGTCCACAGTTCCACCACCCGTACGGTGCGCCCCATGGTGGCTGGTCCCAGTAGTGCCACCCGGGCCAGGTCGGAGTCGGAACAGTGTTGGGGCAGTGGTGACGATGCGGGGCTGGTGTTGACATGGCGTAGCTCGATGTCGCCGGCGTCGTTGTGCAGCAGCAATCCCATACTGGCCCGCAGCGCCCAGGTGGAATCTCGACTGGGCCGCTCCAACGTTTCGCCAGCGTGGGGGTGCAGTTTCATCGGCCTGCTCTCCGCCAACTCCGAATAGTGGTCAAGGGCCACGCTGAAGCGCCGTGCCTCCTCCAGCCCCAGGTCAGGAGGTATCGATCGCACGAGGAGGTCATCGAATTCTGCGTCCGGGGCCGCCATGTCGAGGCTGTCATGGGCCGCCCTGATGGCTTCGTCAATGGCCTTGCCCAGCCGAAATCGCCCGTCGTTGGTGGGTGAATAGGGTCGA
>JANYHQ010000312.1 GCA_025358985.1 Acidimicrobiales bacterium | reverse complement strand
GCGACCCTCACCTTGGCAAATCGATGATCATCGATGTTCGATACTACCCCGACCAGCGTTTATGCAGCTCAGCGTGGGTGCGGGCTTTCGCTGGGAGGCCGCTCGCGACCCCGAAATGCACCTCATTTCCGATCAAAGTGGCACGAGAGTGGCACGACGTGTACGCATACTTACTATTTGTTGAGTGTTCGGCCTGACTCCGATCGTCAGCGAGAAGATCGGTCTTGAGGCGCCGCACACCTCTCCCGACGCCGGGTACGCGAAAGCGCAGATCTCAAGACGGGTCGCCCTTGTCACAAACTTGCACGGGGCTGGGCCGTGGCTGCGTGCGCAGCAGGCGTTGCTTGCACGAACCTGCTTCGTGCTCGGATCACCCGGATCTCGAGCGCACGTATCTCCATGGCACGGTCAGCTCACACCGAAGGAAGCGCGTTCGGTCGCCGTTACGGTGAATGGCTACGAGGCGTTCAGAATGCGAAGCGGTCGGTTAGCTTGCGATGCGTGCGAGAGCCGCTCGCCGCTGAACATGCTGGGGATGCACGTGACACACGATGAACGGCTTGTAGCGAGTGACGATCTGATCGACGAGTACAAGCAACGGGTGCCTGACTGGATCAAGAAGCTGGAGCGCCCCGTCACGCCGGCGGTGACACCGACGTTCGGGCCTCTCGCTGGTATTCGGGCAGTGGGGACAGGTGTGTTGATCGCCCAGCCGTACATCGGCACGAAGCTCGCCGAGTTCGGGGCCGAGGTAATCCATATCGAACGCGCCGGTGGGGACACGTTCCGCACGACCGCGCCCTTCATCACGCGCGGGCCCCGACCACACGGCGCGGACGAGGCCGAGGTCGCCAAGAACAAACTATCCATGGGCCTCGACCTCAAACAGGTCAAGGGCGTCGAGTTGCTCATGGCATTGTGGAAAATATCGGACGTCTGGATGGAATCCTCGGCTCCGGGCACCCTCGAACGCAACGGGATCTGCAACGAGTTGGCCTTGGCCGTCAACCCCCGGCTGGTCATCGTGCGGGTCTCCACCTACGGACAGTTCGGCCAGCCCGAATACCTCGGCCGTCCCGGCTACGACGCCTTGGCCCAAGCCTACGGCGGCATGATGAACATCACCGGTGATCCCTCCGGACCACCCCAGCGAGCCAAGACCTTCACGGGCGACTACATCACCGCGCTGACGGGTTGGGCCGCGACGATGATGGCGCTTTGGGAGGTCAACAAGACCGGGCGCGGCCAAGTGATTGATCTCGCCCAGTACGAGGCCGTCGCCCAGACCAACGGCAACACCTTGCCCCTCTATACCGCTGAAGGCGTCTCCTACCGCCACAGCGGGAACAAGGCACCGGGGTTCCAGCCCTACGACACGTTCCAATGCCAGGACGGCTGGGTGTTCATCGGCGTCCTTGGCCCGGTGATGTTCCCCCGAGTGACCAGGCTCCTCGGGCTCGATTCGCACGAGTTCAGCTTCGATGCCTGTACTCGCGACGCCGCCGCCGTGAACTCCGCGCAGGGCCTGGAGTTCGACAGGCTGCTTCGCGAGTATTGCGCGGCACGCAAAGCACTCGACATCGAAACCGTGCTCAACAACGCCCAGATCGGTTGCTCACGAGTGTTCGGCGTCCAAGACCAATACGAAGACGCCCACTACCGGGCACGTGAAATGACGGTACCCGTGCTCGACCGTCAATCAGGCGTCCCCGTCCACGTCTACGGCGTCGTCCCCAAACTCTCGCTCACCCCAGGACAGATCTGGCGAGGGGCACCCGCCATCGGCGAGGACACCACCCAAATACTGACGACCATGCTCGGGCTCTCCGACGAACACATCGCTGAGCTCTACAACGAGCAAGTCGTGCACCGAACCGAACCCTTCACCACCGCCCAGGTCGAACCCGCCCACGGCTGAGCAGCCGACCCGCCGCCACATCCACCCAATCCTGAACTCGCCACGAGTCAGAACGAAGAGTTCTTCCGAGCCCACCGCTCCGGAGTACTCCGATCGAGCTATCGCACGGCCGCTACGCCGCCACCGTCTTCGTATGCACAGCCCGTCATCTCTGATGCCCTTAAGGACTTCGAGACTCCCACCCGCAACAGCACGCAAGGCTTGTAGCAAGCGCATCTCCGCAACCCTGGACCTGCCGATCGTCAGCAAAGTTTGCGCGGGAGTTCCGAAGGACTCCAATCGAAACTTTTCCGACGATCGCTAGAGGGAAGGGAGTTCGACTCCCCCCACCTCCACCGTGTTTTGAAGACGTTTTCGCAGGTCAGCGAGGGTGCGACCTGCGGGGACAGGAGTCAGAGGGCGCGAAAAGGGCGCGGCGCAACGGACACAACGGGCGCATGTTCTGCCATCGGTCTGCCATCGGAATTTCGGCCTTCCCGATTAGCCACGCAGAGTGCTCGAACTCTTGAGGCCCGTCGCCGTGCCTACTTGGTCACGAACAACCCCGACGGGACGGTCTACCCGCTCGAGAACGAGGGAGGGTCACAGACGAACCTGCGGCGAGTCGCTCACCGGGCGAGCGCGGACAGGTCAGTCGATCCGACAAGGGGCCCAATGCGACGCTTATGCCGACCGACTTGGACACGCTCGTCTCAAGCACGCCGGCGTCCCGTCGATACGCATCCCGCTTCACGATCTTGCCGCCACGGACCTCTCTCCACCGGAGTCCACGTGCGCGCCGTCACGCAGGGGGTGCTACTCGGCGCCCCACTCGTTCGGCGCCGACCACCGTCGAGCCGAGGATGGCCGCGCGGTGCCGGTCGTCCGACCGGTGGCGAGGGGTCGTAGCCCCGTTGTGGTGGCTACCTCCGGCGGGGCGTCAGCTCTCGTCGATCAGGGTCGACGACCGGTCGAGTCGAACCATCGAAGCAGCAACGACGCGTCGCATCGGAGGCTGATCGCCCACTCGACCATGACGAGTTCGTCAGCGAACTGTTTGTCTAGGCGGCAGATCACTCTTGTTGCAACGTCCACACTGGCATCTGGACCGTTAGCTTGGCGACGAACTCGTGGCGTCGCAATGTTCCGAAAACTACGGACCGGCGACAGGCACATCTTGGACGAAAGGGGCTCGCCGACGACGACCGTCGCGATCTCCGGCGGGGCGGT
>JANYHQ010000266.1 GCA_025358985.1 Acidimicrobiales bacterium | reverse complement strand
CTGGCCGGGGGTGAGGCACAGCGCATCCGTCTGGCGTCGCAGATCGGAAGCGGATTGGTGGGTGTGCTGTATGTGCTCGACGAGCCGTCCATTGGACTGCATCAGCGCGACAATCACCGACTCATCGAGACCATGATCCGCCTCCGGGATTTGGGCAACACCGTCATTGTGGTGGAGCACGACGAGGACACCATCCGGATCGCCGATCATATCGTGGACATCGGTCCAGGGGCCGGCGAACATGGTGGTGAGGTGTTGGTCAGCGGGTCGTTCCAGGACCTGCTCGACGCGGAGCGGTCCATCACCGGTCAGTACATGAGTGGCAAGCGAAAGATCCCGGTACCTGCCACTCGGCGGTCGGGCAAAGGCCTCGTGCTCACGGTGCGCGGCGCCCGGGAGAACAACCTGCAGAACCTCACGGTGGACTTTCCGTTGGGCCAGTTCGTGGCCGTCACGGGGGTCAGCGGATCAGGGAAATCCACCTTGGTCAACGATATTCTGCTGGCATCATTGATGCAGAAGATCTACCGGGCCAAGCGGGTGCCCGGTCTTCACAAAGGGGTGGATGGGCTGCAGCATCTCGACAAGGTCATTGCCATCGACCAGTCGCCCATCGGCCGTACCCCACGTTCCAATCCCGCCACGTATACCGGTGTGTTCGATCACATCCGCAAACTCTTCGCCGGTACCAACGAGGCCAAGGTCCGCGGGTATCAACAGGGTCGGTTCAGCTTCAACGTGAAGGGGGGCCGGTGCGAGGCATGCAGTGGCGACGGCACCATCAAGATCGAGATGAACTTCCTGCCCGACGTGTATGTGCCGTGTGAGGTGTGCAAGGGCGCTCGTTACAACCGCGACACGCTCGACGTCACGTTCAAGGGCAAGTCCATTGCCGAGGTGCTCGATCTCCCCATCGACGAGGCGGCCGTGTTCTTCGAGAACCAGCCGTCCATCGCCCGCCATATGAACACCTTGGTGGATGTGGGGCTCGGCTATGTGCGTTTGGGGCAGGCGGCCACCACGTTGTCGGGCGGCGAGGCGCAGCGGGTGAAGTTGTCGGCCGAACTTTCGAAGCGGTCCACTGGTCGCACCGTCTACGTGCTCGACGAGCCAACCACGGGCTTGCATTTCGAGGACATCCGTCGACTGCTCATCGTGTTGTCGCGTCTCGTGGATCAAGGCAACACGGTGATCGTCATCGAGCACAACCTCGATGTGGTCAAAACCGCGGACTGGGTCATCGACCTGGGTCCGGAAGGCGGTTCCGGCGGGGGACTGGTGGTGTGCGAGGGCACTCCGGAGCAGGTGGCGGTCCACCCCACCAGCTATACCGGCAAGTTCCTCAAGCCGCTGTTGGCGGGCATGGCTCCAGGGGAAGGGTCAGTGCGGGGGTCGGCCCGTCCTCCGGTACGCAAGAAGAAGGTGTCGGTATGACGGTCACCGTGTTGCAACTCAGCGATATGCACTTCACCGCCGAGTCCGGCGGGTTGGTCAGCGGATTCGACCCTGAAGTTCGGCTGGCCACCGTATTGACTTCGTGGGCCGCCCTTGGTGAGGTGGCGGACCTCGTGGTGCTCACCGGCGACAACACCGACGACGGGTCTCCCGCCGGCTATGCCCGGCTGGCCTCGGCCCTGTATGTGATTGACGCTCCGTTACTGGCATTGCCGGGCAACCATGACGACCCAGCGCAGGTGGCTGCGGTGTTCGGCGATGGTGTGTGCGCCGAGGTAGGTGCATGGCGGGTGGTCACGCTTGATTCGTCGCGACCCATGCAGATTCACGGCACCGTTGATGTGGTGGCCGCCGCGCAACTGCTGGATTCGCTTGACGATCGGCCCACCATCGTGGCCATCCACCACCCCCCGGTGTCCAACAGTACGGGGCTATACTTTCAGCTCGACGGGGGCCCTTCGCTGCTGACCGCACTAGCTGCTCGCCCTCATGTACGTGCGCTTATCAGTGGGCATCTGCACGAAGCCTTTGAGTTCGAAGGGCCCCGGGGTCTGGCGCTCCTCGGTTGCCCGTCCACCATCATGGCCATTGCCCATAACGGTGACAAGTTCACGGTGGGTGCCGATGCGCCTACGGGCGCTCGTATCTTGCGCCTGGAGGACAACGGCACGTTCTCCACCACCCTTCTGGTGGCGTAGCCACCATGGTCGTACGGCCACCATCGGGCACCATCCCAGAGGACCCGGGCTCGTATCAGTTCAAAGACGCTGAGGGGCGCGTCATCTATGTGGGCAAGGCCAAGAACCTTCGTAGCCGGCTCAACAGCTACTTCGGCAACCCCAACCTGCTGCACCCCAAAACAGCGTCGATGGTGGCCTCAGCCGACACGGTGGAGTGGATCACCGTACGCACCGAAGTCGAGGCGCTCATGCTGGAGTACAGCCTCATCAAGCAGTTCCGGCCCCGGTTCAACGTCCGGTTGCGCGACGACAAGAGTTACCCGTTCTTGGCCATCACCATGGCCGATGAGTGGCCCCGACCCATGGTGCGGCGCGGGGCCAAGGACAAGGGATCGCGGTACTTCGGTCCGTACGGCAATGCCTATGCCATCCGCGAAACGCTTGATCTTCTACTGCGCTCGTTTCCCGTTCGTACGTGTTCCGACAACAAGTTCAACACCCACTCCAAGCTGGGCAAGCCGTGTCTGTTGTTCCATATAGAGAAGTGCTCCGGGCCGTGCGTGGGCGCTATTGATAAGCCTACATACGATGGGTTGGTACAA
>JANYHQ010000534.1 GCA_025358985.1 Acidimicrobiales bacterium | reverse complement strand
AGCTGTGCGCTGGATACGGCCGCAAACAGGTGGTATTCGACGTCAGCTTTCACGTTGCACCGGGTGAAGTGGTGGCCCTGTTCGGACACAATGGATCGGGCAAGAGCACCACCATTCGCACCATTCACGGGTTGCTTCCGCCGTTGAGCGGTCAGGTGAGTTTTCTTGGTCGGGACGTCACGGGTCACGGCTCACGCAAGAACGTGCGTGCCGGTATGGCTCTCATCCCCTCTGAGCGTTTTGTGTTCCCGGACCTTTCGGTGCTCGACAATCTGCTCTTGGGCGGAGCGAACGAACCGGATGTCGATCGTCGTCGTCAACGAACGGAGCAGGTATACGACCTCTTTCCTATTTTGCGCGAGCGTTCTGCTCAGTTGGCTGGGACGCTGTCGGGAGGCCAGCAGCGGATGGTGAGCCTCGGGCTGCTGCTCATTGCCGGTCCGAAGTTGCTCATGCTCGATGAGCCATCGTTGGGGTTGGCTCCGGCCGTGGTGGAGCAGATCTTCTTCGCCGTACGCGACCTGGCCCGCAGTGAGGGCCTCGGCGTGTTGCTGCTTGAACAGAACGTGGCGCAGGCGCTGAAGATCGTGGACCGGGCCTATGTCATGCGTTCTGGGCGTGTCATCCTGGAAGAAACAGTGGAACAGATGAAGGCCCGCGATTCGTACTGGGATCTGTTCTAACCCGATCCTCCACCCGGGCTCTCAGTAGTCGCCGGCCAGATCGCGTTTGCCTTGTCGAGACGCCAATGCGGCATGGTTCAAGATGTTGCGGGCCATCGATGACTCCTGCTGAAGCGAGCGTTCGCCGTAGACAGCCGCCCGTAACTCATGCACCGCAGAGGATCGAGGTTCGGCCAACGCTGCGAACTCCACCAGATGACATGCCAGTCGCAGATCACCAGCGGCCCGCAGCGCCTCGGCCCGAGCCAACACGGCGTCCACACCACCGGCCAATGACACCCACTCGGTGGCCTGCTGCGCACGTGGTGCGGGCAGCAGGTTGTCGGGCTCACCGTCGTACCAACCGCCGTAGCGGCGCCACACCATACGTACGATGAACTGCGGATGGTCATACACCGGGCGTAGATAGGGCTTGTCCAGTAAGTACTGCGGTATCTCCACGGTGTGGATCACATGATCAAGGGATTTGCCCTGGTTCATGAGGCTCATGGTTTGGCGCTCAATGGTCTCCAGTAGCGCCGCAGTGTCCGTGAGCGCAGTGGTGATGCGTTCTGCTCCGAAGATGGGTAGCCCATGCCCACACAACATCAGTTCGGCTCCCAGGCTCGCCATCTTGCGCAGCGCGGTGGCCCAGTCACTGACGTAGCGCTGCACCTTCTGCGGGTTGCCGGCATTGGGGGTGGCGTAGATGAACAAATCGCCGGGGTGAAGGATCTTACGCTCAGGAACGTATGTCCACGTAGCATCATCGGTTTCACCCCGTGCATGATGCATCTCAAAAGTATTGTTGCCCTGCCAAAAGGTGTGATGGTCGTGATAAGTGACGTCGGGGTAGCGGTAATGGTCCGGCCAACTGAAGTTGGGCACGTCAATGGCGAACTGGCGACGGTTGATGGCTTCGTTCCAGCCCCGCATCTCCAGATACCGGTCGAAATGCGCAGCCATGTTCTGGTGGCCGTATACCACCGGCGCCGGCCATGCCCGTCCCTCGGCCTCACGCTCGAATGCAGTGGTGCCAAATACGTGGTCCACGTGATGGTGACTGAACACGGCTGCGGCCAAACGGGCATCGGGCCGCCACTTGCGTACTGCGGTATGGATCTTCACTGCATCCAGCAGATGTCCGGCGTCGAGCATCACCAAACCGTCGCCGGTGTCGAGAGTGTTGAGCGACGCAATGCTTTTGAGATAGAGCAGCCCATCGTCGATCTCTTCGGCATCCATGTTGAGGCCGCGCACCGGATGGTGTTCGTGCACGATGTCGAGTTCTCCATGCCACATTTGCTCGGCCAGTTCACGAACGGTACTCATCTCGTTGATGTTGTCAGCCTCACGCTCGTAGGTCCATTGGAGTGTCAGTCCGCGGAAGGGTATGGTGCCGCGTATGGCTGAGCACGAGGTGGTCATCCGCAATGGCACGGTGGTGGACGGCACGGGGGCGCCGCCCAGGACAGCCGACGTTGCGATCTCGCGAGGCGTGGTGACCCACGTGGGTACGGTGGACGGCACGGGTCAGCGCGAGATCGACGCTGACGGTCTATTGGTCACGCCTGGATTCGTCGATGTACATACGCACTACGACGGTCAGGCCACCTGGGACAACCGACTGGCCCCATCATCGTGGCACGGTGTCACCACGGTGGTCACCGGCAACTGCGGTGTGGGATTCGCGCCGGTGTTCGAACACCACCGTCAGCGTCTCATCGAGTTGATGGAAGGCGTGGAGGACATCCCCGGTACCGCACTGCATGAAGGTCTGCAGTGGAACTGGACCACGTTCGGCGAGTTCCTCGACGCCGTGGAGGCAAAACCGCACGACATCGATCTCGGCTGCCAGATTCCTCACAACGCATTGCGCTTACACGTGATGGGTGAACGCGGCGCCGATCATGAGGTGCGCGCCAGCGCCGATGACATTGCCGCCATGGCGGTGTTGGTGGCCCAGGCCGTGCGCGATGGGGCCATGGGGTTCAGTACCAGCCGCACCCGTAACCATCGCTCCTCCAAAGGTGAGTTCATTCCGTCGCTCACCGCCGCCCGCGAAGAACTGGTGGGCATCGCGGCGGCATTGAATGGCGTGGGTGGGGTGCTGCAGGTGGTGTCTGATTTTGCTCCCGATGTGGATGAAGAGTTGGAGACACTTCGTCAGATGGTGGCCATCAGTGGTCGGCCGCTGTCGATGTCACTACTGCAGGCCGTACCGGGCGAGGGGTACCTGCGTTTGTTGCGCGGGTTGGAGGCCATGGAGGCCGATGGTCATGAGGTGCGAGCGCAGGTGGCGGCCCGGGCAGTAGGGGTGTTGGTTGGCCTACAGGCCACCATGTCACCGTTTGCTCGTTGCGCTTCGTTTGCCGAGGTGGCCGATGCTCCGTTAGCGGAACGGGTAAGGCTGTTGTCGGACCCCGATCGCCGCTGGCGGGTATTGGCCGAGCACGACGCCCATCCACCGTCGATGTTTGCCTCTACTCAGGGTTATGCCCGTCTATTCCCACTGGGCGATCCGCCCGACTACGAGCCCGCCGCGCACCACTCGGTGGCCGCTCGGGCCGCAGCTCTGGGGTGGCGCGCAGTGGAGTTGGTCTACGACCTGCAGCTGTCCGACGAAGGCACCGCGCTGCTGTACATCCCGGTACTCAACTATGGCGACGGCAACCTGGATGCGGCGCGACGGATGCTCACCCATCCGTTGGCCATTCCCGGGCTCAGCGACGGCGGGGCTCACGTGGGCACCATCTGCGATGCCAGCTTTCCCACCACGCTGCTCACGCACTGGTGTCGTGATCGCAGCCGCGGTGATCTGCTCGATGTGTCGTTCGTGGTGCATGCCCAGTGTCGTCGCACGGCCCAAGCCCTGGGATTGAACGACCGTGGTCTGTTGGCGCCGGGATATCGGGCTGATGTCAACATCATCGATTTTGAAGCGCTCACGCTGCATCCGCCCCGTATCGCCCATGATCTTCCGGCTCAGGGTCGCCGCCTACTGCAACGAGTGGACGGTTATCGCCATACGTTCGTGGCCGGAGTGGAGACCTACACCGATGGCCAACCCACCGGCGCGCTACCGGGCCGTTTGGTGCGCGGCGCCCAACCGTCACCTGTCTGAACCCGTCTGAACCTGTCTGAAGGAGTACTCGTGGACCATCTCGTCATCTCCGCTGATTCCCACATCACCGAGCCACCGGAAACGTATGTGGACTTCATAGATGCCGCCTTTCGCGATCGCGCCCCACGAATTGTGGATGCCGGGGCGGAGATCGGTGACGTGTTCCAGGTGGAGGGGATGCGCCCCATCAATCTGGGTTTGGTGGCGGCTGCAGGTAAGCGACCAGAGGAGATCAAGGTTCGTGGTACCAGGTTTGCGGAGTTGCATCGAGGTGGATGGGATCCCGATGCGCGCATACTGGATCAACAGCGTGACGGGGTGGCGGCCGAGATCATCTATCCCACGGTGGGCATGGTGTTATGCAACATGAAGGACATCGATCTGAAGCGTGCTTGCTTTCAGGCGTACAACCGCTGGATTGCTGCCTACTGCGACCGGCATCCGTCCCGGCTCCTGGGCTGCGGGCAAACGGCCATGCGCACCCCGCAGGAGGGTATTGCCGATTTGCATGAGATCAACGCGCTTGGTCTGCGCGGCGTGATGCTGCCCGGTGAACCGGGAATGGAAGATTACGACTCGCCTATCTATGGCCCGTTCTGGGAGGCGGCCATCGAATTGGGTTTGCCATTGTCGTTTCACATCCTCACCGGGCGTAGCGAGAAAACTCGCGGTCCCAAGATGAACTCGTTCCTGTCGATTGTGAGAGGTTGCCAGGACATCATGGGCATGCTGGTGCTCGGTGGTGTGTTTGAGCGTCACCCGGATCTGCGGGTGGTGTGCGTGGAGGCCGA
Source organism: Acidimicrobiales bacterium (assembly GCA_025358985.1). GTDB lineage: Bacteria > Actinomycetota > Acidimicrobiia > Acidimicrobiales > JANYDT01 > JANYHQ01. The sequence goes on along the minus strand of JANYHQ010000534.1, from coordinate 11,125 downwards.
TGCCGGCTGGGTGCCACACTTCATGTATCGCATGGACCATGCCTACAAGCGTCATCGCCATTGGTTGCCAGCTGGCCAAGAGCTCACCCGTTTGCCCAGCGAGTGGTTTGCGCAGAACATTTACATCACGTTCCAAGATGATTGGACGGCGTTCCGCCACGCCGATTCCATGAACTGGCACAACCTGTTGTGGGCCAACGACTTTCCCCATTCGGACTCCACCTGGCCGTGGAGTCAAGAGATGCTGGCCGAGCAAACCGCCCAGCTACGACCGGAGCAAACTCGCGCCATCCTGCTGGACAACACTGCGGCGCTGTACAACATCGACGTAGCCGCACTGGTCTCCGTCTGACGTAGTGGTGTCTACCGGTGAGCGCCGATCACTTTTCCAACATCAGCGCGGGAATGAGTTCGCCGAACTCCGTGGGTACAACAAGGGTAAGGCTTGACGACGGTGACGAACAGCTTCTCGCCAAGCTTGCTCGTTCGTTGGGCGGACGTTCCAATGCAATTCGACTGGCTTTGCGAAGTCTCGCCGAGACGTTGACCGCTATGACGCGCTGGCCGTCTTTCTGGCGGACTAGCAATGTGATGCCGGACCGGTCAACTAGGCGGATGTCGACGCAATGACTCGCCGCTACAAGCTGTGATTGTCGACACTGTATTTTCTTTGTCTCGCTCCGCTACGTCCCTTGGAATACACGATGATGGTTATACACCTAAAGCGTGTATGATCATCATCATGTCCACATCCGGAATTCGGCTCGTTGACACGCTGGCGGCCGAGGGCTGTACCCATGTAGGCGCAGACGAGGTCCGTCGCAGGCTCGGTATCAGTGCGCAGGCAACGTCGAACCTGTTGGCGAGGCTCGCCCGAGATGGTCTGGTGGAGCGGGTGCGGCGCGGGTCCTACTTGTTGCGTCCGCTGGGTGAACTCGGGGTCGCAGCAGTTGCTAGCGACCGGTTAGCCGAGGCAATTGTGCTGGCCGTCGGCGACCGGGATCATCGCGTCTGTTTCCGAACGGCGCTGCATGAACACGGGCTCCTTACTCGCGGGGGCCAACGCGTTCAGGTTGCCGTCACGCGCCGACTGTTCGTTGATGAGATGGGTGGCCGACAGCTTGAGTCGATCATCGAGAAACCGGCAACGGTTCACGTCGGCGCCCAACCCCACGACATTGCGATGATCTCGACCGTCGAACGAGCACTCCTCGAATCGGCGGGCGCCCCTCGACGAGTCGGAGGAATCTCAGTTGTGGCCGAAGCGCTCGCTGCCGCCGAGCTGAAACCCAGCGTGGTTGGCGAACTGAGCTTTGCTCTCGGCCTCGACGCAGCACTGCGACGGCTCGTCTCGCTCGACCGGCAACTCCAAATTGGCAAACTCGACGGCATCGCACTGTCCGCTCGATCGACCCGCCCGTTACGCCTCGACCCGACCGACGAACGCGACGACGGACCGGTCGACACCGTGGCGGGTGTTCGTTGGCCTGGCCCCGTAGAAGAGCTCAGCGAAGTCGTCCGCCGATGATCGGACGCGGTGAAGTCACCAAGCAAGCACAACTCAATCGCGTTGACGCGCAGACCGTCGAACGTGACTACATGCTTGCGCACGTGGCCATAGATATCGCTGCGCTTGCCGGTGAAAGAATGGTGCTGAAGGGCGGCACCGGCCTTCGACTTTGCCACTACGAGAACTACCGATACTCGGCGGATCTTGATTATTCGCTGGTCGGTATTTCGGAGACAACTGCGTTCGACATCATCGGAACAGCGTTGGGTCAGTGCATCGTCCGAATCGGTGCCGCCACACTCGAACTCGACATCGAAGCCGACCCGCCACGCATCAACTACGTGGGTCCCCTTGCTGCGAAATTGCGCACGATCAAGCTCGACCTCGCTGACGACGAACTTGTTATTGGACACGCTGCCGTCCCGCCCGTCGTCAATTGGCGCGACGTGCCCGAGTCGGCATTTATCCGCTGCTATACCCTCACGGAGATTTGCGCCGAGAAACTGCGTTGTGTCATTCAACGGCGCCAGTGCCGTGACGTGTACGACCTATGGACCTTGCTGGAAGATCGGGGTGGAACGGACCTGTTCGAGGCATGGCATCGGTTCGAACGAAAGGCCGAGCACAAGGGCCTTGATCCACAGCGCTTTTTCGATAGATGGGAGACCGGACTTCGATGGTATGGGTCCCGATGGACAAATGAACTAACCGACTACCTCGGCAGTGACTGCCCCGAATTCAGCGCCGTCAGCCGAGCGCTGAATCACCACGTTGCCCGGGTGCGTGCGTATATCGACACGTAGCGGCGCCGACGTTTTTGCAGTTCTGGACGCAAGGCAGTACGGCCACGCGGCTGGAACGGGATGCTCGGTCTAGAAGAGATGGCGTGGAGCCCAGTCGCTGGGGGTGCATTGTCGATCAGCGGATGGGTACGATCGCATTGCTCAAGAACGTGAGTAGAAACACGATGAGAAAACCGAGCCCCTGCACCGCGTCGGGCGCCCGAACGATCATGCCGATCCATGCACGACGCACGGACGTCGCCGACGGCATTGCTGCGTTTCGTTGAACAGTTGAGCGAACGAAAGCGTCAACGCCGTAGATCGCTTCGCCCGCAACCTCGCCATGCTTCTCGACGGCATCGAGGCAAACGTGAAGCAGCAGCGACCGGAAAGGGTCACAAAACGAACGGCGAAGTCACCGGTACCGGCCCGCAATGGCCACTGACCGCGCATGTTACGAGGCGACAATGCTGTCGCAATTCGTCAATGAAATTGGGGCAGATTTCGCAGTCCGTTCGACTGCGGTAGTCATCCACAATTGATTGCGGCACTCATGGCGTCGCACACCTCATCCCAGCGGCCAATGGGGAACATTGCGATGAACTCGATGAACTTGGAACGAATCGGCAGTTCGGGTGTGTCGAGGTCGAGGACGCAGCGCAACTGCGGGCCCTCGTCGGGGCCCACCACGACTTCGGAGGGCAGTCCCCGAACGGTGGTGGTGGCGAGGGCTACGAGTACTCGGTTCATGCGGTCTACGGCGTCTGGGCGTGTGAGCACGAGTGCAGGACGTTGAGAGCGGCCCGCCTCGACAATCCAAAGTTCCGCCCACGCCGGATTGGCGTTCACGGCCACGGGTCACTGAAATCAGTCGCAGCCCGCTCCGCTTCTGCGCTGCGGTGAAACTCGTTCACGTGCGGACGAAGAAGGGTGACAAGAGCCGCCCGCTCGGAGCATCAGCCCAAGGACGTGGTTCAAGTCGGGCGCAGCCCGGTGCGTCTTCACTGAGCTGGCCCCTCCGCAGACTGTTCCCGCGCTGATGTTGGAAAAATGGTGCCGGACCATCGGCTGGCTGTCCCCAACCCGGAGACAGGCAGCGCGCTACACGGTCCACTGACGACGGCCGGCGCCGGCGATGAGGCGACCGAAATGCATTCCCGGGAAATGTGCTCCCGCCAACAGGGTGGGATCACCCTCCATCTCCCGAGCCAATGCGGTGCGGGTGGCTCGGGCCAAAACTGGGTCCACGTCGAACAGTCCGGCCCACTCCTCATCCAGCAACTGCACCGGGCAGTGCACCACGTCCCCCAACAACATTGCCCGCTGATCCTTGCTCGACAACACGATGACGCTGGAACCGGGAGTATGACCGGGAGCGCCGAACTGGTCGATGCCGGGCACCAGGTTGGTGGTTGTACCTTCCGACCATGCTTCGATATGCGTACCTATGATATCCAGCGTTGCCAACTCGGCGCGACTGGCCTGCTGATCACGGATGAAATAGTCAACGTCGGCTTGAGAAGCCCGGTAGGTGGCGTGGGCAAAGGTGGGCTCACCATTGGTAACCGCCCAGCCGATGTGGTCCCGATGGAGGTGGGTGAACACCACATCAGTGACGTCGTCAGTAGAAACTTCAAGCGCCGTGAGATTGTCAAGAAACGATCCACCGGTGATGCCCATCAGCGTGTCCACACCCAGGCCCAAGTCCACCAACGTGGTGTGCCCCAACCCTCGTATCAAGAACCCGCCCATCACAAACTCCAGTTTTCCATCGGTGCCGAGCAGATCCTGATGGACAGACCAATCTTCGTCGCTGGTACCCATGAACGTCTTGGTGGGCACGAAGCGCCCCACACCGTCCACCACAGGGTCGATACGCAGTTCACCGAGTTCCATTCCGCACCATTTCACGATTGTGCGATGGCCGCCAATACATTGACGGCCGCCGCTCGTCGGGCGGGAATCACTGCTGCGGCCACTCCAGCCACCACCGACAGAATCACCAGTGCGCCAATGCCCGTGACAGGGATACGGAGTTCACCCAGCCCCTCACTGCGCAGTGCGCGCGTCAGGCCCCACCCGGCAATCACGCCCAGACCGATACCGAGCACCGTGGCAAACACCGAAATGATGATCGACTCCCATCGGATCACCGCACGGGCTTGCGCCCGTGACATACCCACTGCCCGCAGCAGCCCCAACTCCCTGGTGCGCTCATGCACGGTGAGGGTGAGCGTGATGGCGATCCCCATGACAGCGATGGCCACCGCCAGGCCCATGAGCGCCACGATGAGGGTGAACAGTTGGTCCACGCTCTGTGTGAGCCCAGCCGTGAATTGTGACTGGTCCAACACCTTGGCCAGCGGTACATCAGCAGCAACCCGTTCGAGTGCCGACTTGGCTTGCGAAGAAGTGATGCCGCTCCTGGTTTTGACGTACACCACGAAGTCGAACTGGTCGGGCACCAACGACGCCAGCGCATCTATCGACATAGCGAAATCGAAGGCCAATGAATTCCGGAACGACGTCACAATCCGCACCCGGGTGGTGCCCTGGGGAAAGGTGAGCGTGAGGGTGTCACCCACCCGCCACCCCTTTTCGTCCAGCTCCTTCTGGGACACACCAATTCGGCCAGGGCCGAGATCGGCGAGACGGCCTCGTCGCAACCCGACGTCAAGCAAACGATCGGCGACCCGGGCATCGAAGGCGGCAATGGGCCGGGCCCCCACACGCGCCACCACCACGCGTGTTACCGCCTTGCGCTTGGGCCCGGAAACGTTGGCGAACCCGTATCGCACCCCGGTGGACGCCGCCATTTCGGGCAACACCGCAATACGGGCGGCCAGCGACGGCGGCAGCCCACCGAAGCCGAATCCACCACCACGCACCACATAATCGCCACGGATGCCCCCAGACACGGCAGTGGTGAGTGATGCCTTGAACGATGCCCCCAGCACCACCGCAAAGCACGACACTGCAGCCGCCACGGTGAGCGCCATGGCGGTGATGGCGGTACGACGGGGGTTACGTCGTGAGTTCTGACGGGCCAACACCCCGGTGATGCCCGACACCCGGGTGATGGGACCGCCCAGCCACCACGTGAGATGTTGAGCCAGAAATGGAGCGGCCATCACGATACCGAGGAACAGCAGTGCGGTGCCCGCCCCGGCCAGCCCCAGCGAGGGGAGTAGTGCGCCTTGGCGAAGTCCCACGGTTCCCACCACCATCACGAGTGCACCGACGACGGTTCGTATGCGCGCTGATGGCTGTTCCGCCTCGCTGTCGCGCAGCGCCGCCAACGGTGCCACCCGACCCGCCCGCCACGATGGGGCGATGGCGGCCAACATGGTGGTGACCACTCCAATGAGGGCACCGACAATCACCGTGGAGATGGTGACCCTGGTGGGTCCGGTGGGCAATTCCAATCCTGTGGCCCGCAACGCAGCGCGCAGTGCCACCGCAATGGCGATTCCGGCGGCGATGCCCACTGCGGACGCCACCGTACCCACCACGAATGCTTCGCCCAGAACCAAGCGCACGATCTGAGCGCGCTGTGCCCCCAGTGCCCGAAGCAGTGCCAGTTCGCGGGTTCGTTGTGACACGGTGATGGCGAACGTGTTGGCTATGAGAAATGCCCCCACCACCAACGACAGTGCGGCAAACAACAACAAGAAGGCCGTGAAGAAACGCAAGCGGGACTGGGCCCCGGATTGGCGTTCCCGCGTGACCTGCGCTCCATCCACCGCCTCCACACCGGCCGGTAACTGCGCGTTGAGCCGCCCGATGACAGCCTCAGTCGAAGCACCGTCGGCCACCACAAGGTCGATACTGTCCACCTCGCCCGGAGTTCCCAGTAGGCGCGCCGCATCATCGGCGGAGAACAGCAGAACGGGCGTGCCCGCGGGTGAGTCAGCGGAACCGAATCGCACCAGACCAGCGATCGTCATCATCTCCGGTACGCCCTTGGTGAGTACACGAGCCCGACTACCCACACGCAGTCTCCCGTCACGGGCACTACGGACATCCACCACCAATTGGCCGTTGGCCGGGGCGTGGCCCGTTACCAAACGGAACGGGCTCACCCTCTGATCGGTAGGCCATGACGCGGCGATGGGGTCGGGTCCAGTTTCGCCACCGCCCCCCACCACCTTGTTATCGTCGCCCACCAGGTACGCCACCCCCTGGGTCCGGGGAATGGCTGCCACCACTCCTGGTGTGGCGCTGATCAGGGCCGTAAGTGTGCTGGGTATCCGGCGGCGGAACGTTACGCCTTGGCGGGCCAGATTCGACTGCGCCCGGACCTGTATGTCGGTACCGGCAGAAAGGTCAGCAAAGAGATCATCAAAGCCCGCCCGAATGGTGTCGGTGAGCGTGAGTGCGCCCACCACGAAAGCCACGCCGAGCACCACCGCGGTGCAGGTGAGGGCAAAACGAACGGGGCGAATACGGATACTGCGCGCAGTGAGTCGCCAGAGTCCCCCACGGTGGCCGTTCAAGACCGCAGAGCATGCCAGAGCTCACTTGGCAATATGTTGGTGGGAATGGAGACCACCCCCAGCCGAGACGTGGGCGGCGTTGTGGTGGTCATCGGCGCTGGACCGGCTGGGATGATGGCAGCCGAGGTGATGGCCACCGCCGGGGTCAGTGTGACGTTGGTGGATGGTATGCGGGCTCCCGGGCGAAAGTTCTTACTGGCCGGTCGGGGTGGATTGAACCTCACGCACTCCGAGCCGGTGGACGCCATGCTCACCCGCTATGGGTCAGCCAGCGCCCAGTTGGCCTCGGCCATCACCGGGTTCGGCCCGACTGAGTTGCGGGCGTGGAGTGAGGGTTTGGGTCAGCCCACGTTTGTTGGTAGTAGTGGCCGGGTATTTCCGCAGTCGATGCGGGCCACGCCACTACTTCGAGCGTGGTTGCATCGCCTGGATGATCTGGGGATACAGCGGATTACGGGGGCACGGTTTCATGGTTGGTCATCGGCGGGTGTTCCCCAATTCGACGACATCACGGTTGGCCATCGCCCGGTGCTGCTGGCCCTCGGTGGAGCAAGTTGGCCCGGAACGGGGTCGGAGGGGGGATGGGTGGATTCGGTACGCGCGCTAGGTATCCGGGTGAACCCATTGCGGGCGGCCAACTCCGGGTTCGAAGTGGAGTGGTCGCCAGTCATGGCCCAGCGTTTTGCTGGCGAACCAGTGAAGAACGTGGCACTCACGTTTGCAGAGCATTCCGTACGGGGCGAGTTGATGATAAGCGCACGTGGTATTGAGGGTGGTGCGGTATACGCATTGTCATCGGCGTTGTGGGCAGCCATCGACGAACAGGGTCCGGTGCAAGTACTGGTCGACTTGCGTCCTGACGTGAGCGTCGAATGGTTGGCTGATCGTTTGGTTCACTCACGTCATGGGCAGACGCAGTCGAACTCGTTGCGCAAAGCGGCCGGGGTATCGCCAGTGGGCGTGGCTCTCATGCGGGAGGCGCACCGCCAACTCCCCACCGATGCTCACACCTTGGCCGCATTGGTGAAGGCGGTGCCGGTGATGTTGACGGCGGTGATGCCCATCGCCCGGGCCATCTCCACCGCCGGCGGCATTGCGCTCAACGAAATCGATGACACCTGGATGCTCCGCAAACTCCCCGGTACCTTTGTGGCAGGGGAGATGCTCGACTGGGATGCCCCCACGGGCGGCTATCTGCTGCAGGCCACATTTGCCACTGCGGTGGCCGCTGCCCAAGGGATGCTCAGGTGGCTGGACGCACATCAACCCGAGCGTCATTGAAGCACGCTCCCCCTGCCAGAGGTTCCACATCCGCCGGGATGAGTGCGTTGACAGTGAGTGCGTCGACACCTCCATAAGCACGCGACCACGATCCTTTCGACACCGCCACCACTCCGGGCCGTATGTCTGTGGTGATGTGAGCAGTGAGTTCGATGTGGGCCAACTGGTTGTACACCACCACTGTTTGCCCGTGGTGAATGGCCCGGGGAGCACAATCATCGGGATGAATATGAATAGTGGGCGCTTCGTGATGACGTTCACCGAAGATGGAATTGATGAGCTTGTTGCTGGCCGGTGACAGCAACGTCAGTGGATAGGTTGTGATAGGTGCGCTTACGAACACGGGTGGGACGAGATGAAAGCGCCCATGAGCGTGGCTGGGAAACGTATGAACCATCTGGATGGTGGTGGCCTCCGGTCGGGGCTCATCCAGCGGCCGTGGCGTGGTGATCGCGGCCATCATGGTGTGCGGGTCGGCGTCGAGTCCGCCCACGCCCAGGTGTTCTCCGAGGGCAGCCCACAGCTCGGCATTGGTGCGGCTCTCACCTACACGGTCGATGACGGCGGGCATTGGTTGAACGATGTAACTACCGTATGACGAGGCAAGGTCGGGCGACTCGAAATGGGTGGTGGCGGGCAGCACCACGTCGGCGTAACGGGCGGTGTCGGTCATCACCTGCTCATGCACCACCGTGAACAAATCGTGGCGTAGTAATCCCTGGCGCACCGCCCGTTGGTCCAAATTCATGAGCGCCGGATTGGCCCCCTGCACAATGAGCACCTCGACACGATCTTCGGGGACTTGCGAGTTGAGCACATTCCCCAAATGATTTTGGGACACCGACCGCCGAGTTGTAGTGGTGGTCGATCGAGTGATGGCGGAGACGTCAACAGCGTTGCCCGACGATGTGCTGTGCATGATCCCTGCACCGCGTACCCCGAAGTGACCCATGAGTATGGGCAGTGCCATTGCGGTGGTGATGGCAGATCCGCCATTGCGGTTGCGTTCCATGCCCCATCCCACTCGCAACATGGCAGGCCGGGTGGTGGCCCACTCCTCGGCAGCGGCGGCAATGTCGGCGGCCGCCACACCGGTGACGTCGGCGGCGCGATCCAACGTCCACACTTGCGCCGCCTCCAGAAACTCGTCCACCCCAGTACTATGCGCACTGATAAAATTAAGCTGCGTCAACTGTTGCTCATGCAGATGTCGGGCCATGGCGGCGGCCAGCACTACGTCGGTGCCCGGGCGCACGGCCAAGTGTCGGTGGGCGCGACTGGCCAGGGCCGTCCTGCGAGGGTCCACCACCACGAGGCGCGCACCGTGCTGGCGCACCGCTTGGGTGATGAGCGGGGGCAGGTGAGTGTTGGAGATGGTGGGATTGGCACCCCACACCACGATGTAGCGGCTGTGCACCACATCGAGCGGCTCCGCACTCAGCATGGAGCCGAACACCAGTTGCTTGGCCGCTGCGAACGTAGCTGCGCATATGGTGTGCTCCACATGAGCCAACCCCAGTTCGGCGCAGACTCTGTCGCCAAGTGAGGTGGCCGCCAACACCCCACCCGAGGAGTTGTAGAGGTACGGCACCACGCTGCCTCGCCCATGAGCAGCAATTGCCGAACGAATGGCGTTGGCCACCACGCCCACCGCCTCATCCCACGACGCCTGGCGGAAGGTGGCCGTCCCCTTATCCCCGGTACGGATGAGCGGTGTGAGGATCCGGTCTGGTCCGTATACCCGCTCGGCATGGTGCTTCACCTTCTGACAGATGAACCCAGCAGTGAGCGGATTGGCGGCATCGCCCAACGGCGTGGCATCCACTGACTTGAGTCGACCATCCACCACATCAACCGTGAGGCTGCACCCATCGGGACAGTCGAGCGGGCATGCCGTACGGACCAGGGTCATGTGCTCAGTGTGTCAACCATCGGTGTCGGTGCCAAACCATTTTGCTGCTGGCGGATCAGCTCCACAATCATGAGATCCACAATCATGAGATCCACAACGATGAAATCGGCGCCGCCCACAAACGATCGCCGAACGGCACCACGCGTTGTCCGGCGTGAAGCACAATCCCGGCGACGAAACTGGCTCCGGCGCGTTGACGCACGTACTCCAACCATCGGAAGTCATCAGCACCGGCATCCTGTCCAGCCTTCACTTCACAGGCAACGATGCGTCCATCAGGTGCTTCGAGGATGACATCGACTTCGGGTCCCGATCGGTCCCGGAAATGAAACATGGATGGTTGTATCTCCGACCATCCAAGTTGTTTTCGAAGCTCTTGGACCACGAACGTTTCGAGTAGACCACCGGCGAGAACAGATGTGGGCTGCAAGAGCGACTGGGACGTGGCTCCGCTCAACGCCGCCACCAGACCTGAATCGACCAGGTGCACCTTCGGTCGATGTTTGACACGGCTGGAGAGGTTGCGCGACCAGGCCCGCAATGGTGTGAACAGGTACACCGTTTCGAGGAGGGCAAGATAGTCACGCAGGGTCTCGGGATTGAAGCCAGAGTCGGCGGCGACTGTGGAGAGGACCAGTTCGTTTCCGGAGCACGCCGCCAGAACTCGCAGCAGGTCGGGGAGTTGGGTAATCATTCGGGCCCGGGAAATGTCGCGGATGTCTCGTTGTGTGACAGTGCGTACGTAGTCGCCAAACCACAATCGGCGCAGACGCTCACTGGGCAGTTGGTGGACGCCGGGGAAGCCGCCCAGCACCGCCAACTCCAGATAGTCCTGTTTGACGAGTGTTGAGGTAGGCCACGGTCCGGCCATCGCATCAAAAGCCCGGTCAATGAATCGTTCGTTCTCGGCCTGCGCTTCCCCAACCGAAAATGGCCATAGGTCCACAATGGACGCACGACCCGCCAACGACTCGGAGAGGGTCGCTACGGTGAGGAACTGGGTTGAACCAGCTAAGACGAACTGCCCCGGACGTTGGTCGCGATCAACTCGTACTTTGATCGATCGTATGAGATCGTCACCGCCACGCTGGATCTCGTCCAGGTAGATCGGACCTTCAACCGAATCCAACAATCCCCCGGGGTC
>JANYHQ010000153.1 GCA_025358985.1 Acidimicrobiales bacterium | reverse complement strand
CGGCGATCGCTGCGGTGAAGGCGACGTCGGCTGCGCTCCGCACGGCCCCGTCGGCTGATATTGGGCCGGCTGAGGTGTCGGCGGTGATCGGTGCGTTGCGGGAGCTGGTGTGGAATGTCACTGCTTTGACGGGGACGGTGGCAGCCCGGTAAGAGACGATCGGTGCTCATCGCCATGATCATGGTGACGATCCTGCGGTAGCGGTCGAGATGATCGATCTGCGCCTTGGGGATGCTCAGGGTTGGCTGGTCCAGGTCGACGAAGCGCTCGGTGCCACGCACGATCACGCGGCACGTCTCGCACGGCCATGACTGCGGAGCAGCCGCTGGTGCTCGCTCTGCCGGCGGGCATGGTGGTGGTCGAATCGGTTGGGAAACCGGCCGTTGTACGGCGTTCTGAGGCTTCGGCTCGTCCGGTCCGGGGGTCACGTACCGGGCAAAATGCCAAGGTGAGCCTCATCGACGCGACGAACGGGCATTCCCCTGCCGCCGTCGATCTGCCCGGGCCGGCGCTTCTGGTGACGGTACCGATTACCGGTGGGCAAACCCGTTCCTCACCGGGCAGACAACCGACATCACTGGGGCCTAACCGGTGGAACCACCTCGTTCTCGACAACAAGACCGAGCGCAACACGGTATGAACCTTGGCTTAGTGAATGGTGACCGTGCCATTGGTGCCATCCACGGTGATGGTGGCGCCATCGGGGATCAAACGGGTGGCATCAATGACCGACACCACACAAGGAATACCCAACTCCCTACTCACGATCACCGCATGGGTAATCTGCGCGCCTACGTTCACCACCACAGCAGCAGCTGGAACAAAGAGTGGTGTCCACGCCGGATCGGTGGTGGGTGCTACCAAGATATCACCCGGCTCCAAGGCGCCAGGATCCGATGGATCCATGATGATGCGAGCGCGACCGGTAGCCACCCCCGGGCATCCCGCGATACCAGTGAGCACAGTGCCCGGCTGCGCCACATCCACGGACTCACGATGACTGCGCCGCTCCCACGTATGCAGGGGCGGCACTTGTCCGTTGAGCACAAATGGCGGGATGTAGTCGAACAGTTCTAGGTACTGCGCCTCACGCTGGCGAATAACTGTGAGCCACGGTGAGGCATCGGCAATGAACGCCTCGAACTCGGAATTGAGGGCGACACCGTCTGGAGCATCACTGAGCATGAAGATCTGTTCGATGTTGTCCAGATGCCCATGCTCCATGGCGCGTCGACCCAACTCGCGCAATGCCAGGCGCTGCTCATGGACGATACGAATGTTGTTGGTCTTGGTCCGCTCGCGACCCGCCGAGAACAGCAGCGCGGCGCGCAACCCCGCCTGGAACTGGGCCTGCACCTCTGGATTGCCGGCCAACGCCGCAGTGATGGCGACCGTTGCATTTTCCCGATCCGCCTTGACGCGATCGAAGTTGATCTGCGGCGATTGGTCGTCGGTCATGAGTCGCATCCGATCCACCGCCACCAGTACCAATTCCGGCTTGATGTCCCAGGTAAGAGAACGGAACTCCCACTCGTTGGGGCCGCGGCAACCAAAGCGCACCATGAACGCCGCCAACATCGCACGCAGCGTGTCGGCTCCCGCCACATCGTCTGATTGTATGCGTGCATATAGTTCATTGATGGGGCCGTCAAACAGCTCCTGCAGGGCCACCGAGGAACGCACCACCCTCGACATCTCCCACATCGACCACGACGGTGCAGCAGAGTCCACGTCGCCAGCGCCGGAGATCAGCGCCATCAGCAGTCCCGGTTGACCAATGGCATCGCATACGCCCGCCACCGTGCCGATGCCGAGTCCGGATGCCGATGACACCTGAATGTGGCGCTCGAACAACGCCCGGTACTCGGGCACCATGGCTCGGGCCCGGGCCAACAACTCTCGATCCGTGAGCTGGGAAAAGTCGGGCCGACCCACCACGATGGCCTCAACCCGGGTGGCATCGGCACGCAACTCCGGGAGGTCATCTTGTTGGAATATCGACGCCACCCATAGACCGAGTTGCGCCGAGCGCGTTTCGTTTTCGTCGCCGGGGCGCAGAACATACGGGGGGATCCCCGGCATGGTGCCGAAGTACTGGAGGTCAACCATCTCGGGCGTCATACCCGGGCAGCGAACGCCGAAGATCCGAGTCAACGACATGTTGAGGAACAGATACCCACCGAAGCAGCCAATGGTGTTGGGCCTATCGTCCTCGAACTCCGCTACGGCCAGCATTCCCGTAGACGTGTAGGCGTCTCGCCATCCCTTCTCCCCCGCCAGCAGCATCCCCAGCGATACCGATGCCGGCGATACCGGGTCAGGCATCACTTCGCCGGCATTGGCTCGCGTATAGATGGGATAGCGCTCGCTCATGGCCAGATCAGCAAACCAATGGTCGACCATTGCAGGAACCTCCGCAGTTGTGCGCACAGATCGTGGGTCGACAGTGTGACAGACGCCACCGAGCGCATCGGTACCCATGTGTCTGTGCTCATACAGTGGACGCATGCAACTGATGCCAGCGCAGGTCAGGGTTCTTGGATGCCTCCTGGAAAAGGAGATGACGGTGCCAGACACCTATCCGATGACGTTGAACAGTTTGGTGACGGCCTGCAACCAGCAGACCAGTCGTCATCCCGTGGTGAACTATCCCGCCGCCGAGGTGTCAGCGGCGCTGGACCGATTACGGATGGATCATCGGCTGGTCCGGGTGTTGTTCAGTGGGGCGGGCAGTCGGGTGGACAAGTTCCGCCATATCGTGGAGGAACGTTGGGGATTGTCACGTCCGGAGAAAGCGCTGCTCTGCATCCTCAGCCTGCGTGGACCGCAGACCGTGGCGGAGCTCAAGACACGTACCGAACGGATGCATGACTTCGCCGATGCCGACTCCATAGAACGAGTACTGGACCGCTTGGCCGACCCCACCCAGGATGGCGACACCGATGAGCCAACCGACGTCCGAGACTCGGGGATACTGCGGGGCTCCGGCACTGGGCCGGAATTGTCGCCGGGCCATCGACGCACCTGGGACGGACCATTGGTGGTGCGCTTCGAGCGCCAGGCGGGTCAGAAGGAGGCCCGGGTGATGCACCTATTGGGGGGCCCGG
>JANYHQ010000151.1 GCA_025358985.1 Acidimicrobiales bacterium | reverse complement strand
CGGCCCTGCCCATCGCAGCGTTCGTTCCGCTGCTGCTTGTGGGTGAGGATCGTCTTCGATGGACTGCTCGATTGTGGGCCGTGGCCATCGTTGCACTCAGTGTCGCCTGGGCGGGTGAGCGCGGCTGGCTTGGGGCGTTTGCCCCCACCACTGAAGTCGTCCTGGTACCAGCAGCATTGGCGCTTGCTCTGGCGGCTGCATTGGGAGCAGCGGGCATTGTGGCCGACTTGCGCCGTCAACAGTTCGGTTGGCGCCAAGCCCTCGTAGGCGTAGGAGCAGCAGCGTTGGTGGTGGGTGCCCTACCCACCATTTGGGCTTCCCACGACGGCAGTTGGGGCATGGCCCACGGCGATCACCGTACGGCGTTGGCATGGATGGACGACCAACTGGGGGAGGGCGGGTTTCGAATTCTGTGGTTGGGCTCGGCGCGCATGATCCCCGGTGGTGGGTGGCCCCTCGACGGTCGCCAGGGAACGGACCAACTGGCGTGGAGCATGTCAACCGATGCCCAGCCCGATGTTCGGACGTCATGGCCGGGGTCCATGAACAGTGGTGGGCGTCTAGTGAGCGAGGACCTACGACTGGCCCGCGACGACGGCACCTTCCGGCTTGGTCAACAGCTCAGTCCCATGGCAGTGCGCTATGTGGTGCTGGTGGAACGCGCGTCACCCGACCGATCCGCCACCAGCCCCCTCCCCGATTCTGCCCGACGTTTACTCGACGCCCAGTTGGACCTCCGCCAACTCGATGTGTCGGGCGGCTTACGGGTATACGAAAACACCACCTGGGTGCCCCGGCGCAGTTTGGACAGTGCGGACAACGCCAGCGGCGCGGGGGGAGCAGGGCGCACGCCGCGCACGGTACTCGGGGGGGCATCCGACGGTGTTCGCATATCGGGTCAGATCTCCAGGGCCGGTACGTTGCGGGTGGCCGACACCCCGTCATCGCGGTGGTCGCTGCATACCGGTAACGGGAAGGCCGCTCGTACCAACACCGCCACGTCTATGGATTTCGTCGTTACCGCCCCTGGACCTGTGCGACTGGATTACCAACCACCGCCATTGCTGCGCCTGGCGTTGTTTATCCAGGTCGGGCTCTGGGTGCTGGCCGGGGGGGCGGCCATCGGGGCGTGGAGAGCGCGGCGCAGACACCTAGCCGATCTGGTTTCGCTCCTTCCGCCCGCCGACGTCCACGACGGCATCGACGGGCCGTTCAGCGTGGAGCGGGCCTTTGTCGACGACGACGTGTTGGAGGAAAATGCCACGCTCGATCGAAGCGGTAGTTCTGATGCGGGCCAGGCCGGGGTCCACCCGGCGCGACTGCGACCCAAACTGCGGCTGGTGCCGGTTGGTTCCCGTTCGGCGCCCTCGGCTGATACGCCGCTGGGCAGTGACGACGAGCCGGTGGAAGGAACCTTGGCCGACGAATTGTGGGCACAGTGGACCACGCGGCAGGGGTTGAAGAACCGCACGCCGAGTGCATCGGAGTCGTCCATTGACACCGATGACATCAACTGGCCGACAGATCCACGCAGCCACGAACCTGGCAATTCCGGCAGACCATCGTGATACGCAGACGGCCGCGTGAAACGGGGACCGGCACGTCCCAAACCGAATCGCAACAGGCTTGGCGGCTGCCGATCCTGGCACTGGTGATTGTCATCGGTGTCGGCGGTGTGGCCTTGGACCATTTCAGGCCTACTCGACTGGCGAACATCGAGCTCAGCCGCCGCATCCAGATGGCAGCTACGGCCACGCCCATCACCACTACTGGTTCGGCGTGGTTTTGTCCCATGGTGTCCGACTCAGCAACCGGCCCTGGCGCCATCACCGTCGTCGCTCCCGGAGCAGATGGCCCTGTCACCGGGACCGTCACCGTGCACGGACCTTCGGGGTTGGTGGCCCAGCAGTCCATTACATTGGAAGGTACGGCGCCGCTGGTAGTGGCAGTGGCGGACATCCCGGGCGTGAACGCAGACAGCGTTCCCACGCTCGGTGCAGTGGTGGAACTCAGTGCCGGTGGAGCGGTGGTGGAGGCGCGGTTACCTGGAAACGGCAATCCGGCGGCATCATGTTCATCGAGTGCATCGTCGCGCTGGTGGTTCCCCGATGGGTCCACCGTGGTTGGTTCCAGCACTGATCTGGTGCTGTTCAATCCATTTCCCGAGGACGCATTGGTGGACCTCCGGTTCGTCACTGAAAGCGGCATCGCCCGACCGGGTGCCCTTCAGGGTTTGGCCATTCCTGGTGGATCGGTTCGCACCATCCCCCTCCAGCGATATGTACGACGACGAGCCCAACTCAGTACGGCAGTCACGGCGCGCTCCGGTCGTGTCGTTGCTACGGAGCGATTCACTATCGACAACGTGGGAAGCGCGCTTATCATCGGTGCTCCCGAGGCGTCTCGAACGTGGTTCTTTCCTGACGGGGGCTCGTCGTCGGGGTCATCCTCGGGGATAGACGAGCGGTATGAATTGCTCAATCCGGGCGCGCGCGACGCTGTGGTGGACCTAGCATTCCTCCTTGACGAGGGTGATACGGAGCCATTTACGGTGACTGTTCCCAAAGGCGGGCGACTGTCGTTTGAGCCAGGCAAAGAAACCCGGATTCCTACAGGGACGAGTTATTCGGTGGCGATGCTGGTGAGCGAAGGGTCCCCGGTGGTGGTCCAGCGTACGGTGCGCTCTACGGCGCCTGCTCGGCGACGCGGGTTGGCGTCATTGGTGGGCTCGGCGCGTACGGCAACGCGTTGGGTGTTGGCCGAAGGCGGGGCGAGTGGCGCCCTAGACGAAACAGTTTCGATACTCAATCCCTTTGACCAATCAACGTCGGTCCGCGTCACTGCGCTCGCCTCGGGCGCGGTCGAGGGCTTGCCCTGGCCCGAGATTACGTTGGCGGCCGGGGCCCGGATCGGGCTACGAGTGGGTGATCATCTGCGCGCAGATCATGCTGCATTGGTTGTTACGTCGAGTGACGTGGGCATCGTGGTGCAACGAGACATGGTGTCGACGGTTGGATCATCCGCCCAACCCGACGTGTCGGTTGCCCCCTCCATGACCCCTTTCGTGGCAACTAGTCGCGGGTTTGGCGTGGCTGCCCAAACTCCGATCACCTCAAGGGTGCCAGGGAGCACCACTACCGCGGTGGTTGTTCGGTTGTTGGCGTCCTCATCCACCACCATTGCCCCGCCAGTGGCAACCAGCGTCGCCGCAGGGAGCCCAACCACGGTTTCTGCGCCTCCGCCAACGTCGATCTCCCCATCCGCCCCTCCGTCGATTGCCCCGGCCCCGTCGAGCTCGATTCCCACTTCCGCATCGACCACTTCGGCGTCGACCCCTTCTGCATCGGCTACCACTTCGGCGTCGACCACCACTTCAATCGCAGCGTCGACATCGACCACCTCGATTGTGGCACCCGGACCCCGCGTGGCGGTCCCGGTGAACACCCGTCCGCGGTTGGGGTGGTCGTCTTCGATTGCGGCCGTGGCGGAGTGAGTTGCGAAATGGGATGAGTAGCAGTGGCGTCAGTGGCGTTCGGCATCGTGGGCTGGGAGTTGCACCACGATTGAAACCAGTTCCGGCGCGGTCGCGCCACACTCATTGGCAGCACCGGTGCCCGGCTGGGTCAGCAGTTGTGCCACGTCAGCGGCGCTGAGCGTTTCACGCTCCAGGAGAGCGTGGGCCACCGTGTCAAGTGCTCGTCGGTGCTGGCCCAAGATGTCGTGAGCGCGGCGTTCCTCGTGGCGCAGGATCCGCTCCACTTCGAGGTCAATTGCATGCAGGGTGGCGTCCGAACAGTCCTTGGCGTGCATGAGATCTTCGCCAAGAAATACCTGAGCTCGATAGCCCCAAGCCATGGGGCCAATTCGATCACTCATACCCCATTCGCGCACCATTCGCCGAGCCAAGTCCGTACTGCGTACGAGGTCGTCGGAGGCGCCCGTGGTGATGTTGTCGAACACCATCAGCTCTGCCACCCGACCACCCATGGCCACCGCCAGTCGATCCCGCAGCTCCAGTTCGGTAGCGGTGTGTCGATCTTCATCCGCCAGCTGCATGGTGACCCCCAACGATGTGGATCGCGCCATGATCGATACCTTGAGGAGCGGGTCGGCGTGTTCGAGTACGTGGGCCAAGATGGCATGTCCAGCTTCGTGGAAAGCCGTGGCGGTGCGTTCGGCAGCGGTGAGAATGAGGCTTTCGCGATGCTGGCCCAAGAGCACGCGGTCACGGGCTGCCTCCACGTCGGCGGCCATGATCCATTGCGTGCGATGGCGCACGGCACCTAGCGCCGCCTCGTTCATGAGGTTGGCCAAGTCGGCTCCGCTCATACCCGGTGTATACCTGGCTATGGCCAACAGATCCACATCCGCGGCCAGTGGCTTGTTGGCAGTATGTACACGTAGGATCGCGTGACGTTCATTCAGTTCGGGTAGCGGGACCATCACCTGTCGATC
>JANYHQ010000131.1 GCA_025358985.1 Acidimicrobiales bacterium | reverse complement strand
GATTATCAACGCCGATCTCTCCAATCTCAAGACAATCATCTATGGCGGCGCGCCCATGTACCTTGCCGACTTGGAAGAGGCACTCGCCGTTTTCGACCCTCGCCTGGCCCAGATCTACGGGCAGGGTGAGACGCCGATGACGATCACCGCCCTGTCCAAAGCTGACCACGCCAACCGAGATCATCCCCGGTGGCGCGAACGTCTGCAAAGCGTCGGCACCGCCCGAACCGGCGTCGAGGTCCGAGTCGTCAACGAAGACGATCAAGAACTACCCCTCGGCGAAGTGGGCGAAATCGTGGTGCGTGGCGATGTCGTGATGCCCGGCTATTGGAACGAGCCGGATGCCACCGCCGAGACGCTCTCCGGTGGCTGGCTGCATACCGGCGACGTCGGCAGCTTCGACACGGACGGGTATCTCACGCTCCACGACCGATCCAAAGACCTGATCATCAGCGGGGGAATGAATATCTACCCGCGTGAGGTCGAAGAGGTGTTACTTCGTCACCCCGGTGTTCGCGCCACCGCCGTGGTCGGCCGTCCTGACCCCGAGTGGGGTGAAGCAGTAGTGGCCTTTGTCGTCGCCACCGAGGGAGAGGCGCCGGCCGTTGAGGACCTCGACCGGACGTGCATCGAAAGCATTGCTCGGTTCAAGCGACCCAAGGAATATCGGTTCGTCGACGCCCTTCCGACCAACAACTACGGCAAGGTAGTAAAGCGGGAACTGCGCGATCAGCTGCGGACCGAAGTCGCCGAGGCGCAGTCGACTTAACAGTTCGGCGGCGCCAGCGAACCGGCCCGAACCGCGCCGAAGGTGATCGTGATCTGCGTGCCGACGCCGACGGTGCTGGCCAGCTCAAACCTGCCGTCCATTGCCTCGGTGAGGCGTCGAGCAAGAACTAGTCCGAGTCCCGCGCCGCCCTCGCGCCCAGCATCCGCGCCAAGGCGGTCGAACGGCACAAACAGCCGGGTGAGCAGTTCGTTGGGAATCCCTGGACCATGATCGGTGACATGGATGCTGGCATGGTCGGCGCCTGTCTCCGTGGCGATGCAAACGGTGCTGTTCGGTGGTGAGAACCGTACGGCGTTCGACATGAGATTCAGGATCACTTGTTGCAGGCGTCGGCGATCAGCGTTCACCGTCACGGGTGGCCCTGTGCGCTCGATGGTGACGTTGCGCCGATCGGCGAGGGGCGCAATCAGGTCGAGGGACGCAGCGATTACGTCGTGCGCGTCGAGAAGGCGTAACTCGAGAGGGATCGCTCCTGCCTCAACGCGCGCAAGGTCGAGAACGTCATCGACGATCGACAGGATGTGAGCCGATGCAAGCCCGATCTGATCCAGCGCAACGCGACGCTGATCCGGTGACAGATCGAGCGTCTGCAAGTTCTCGGTGAAGCCAGTGATTGCCTGCAACGGAGTTCGTAGTTCATGGCTCAGCGCGGTGACGAACTGCGACTTGGCCAGGTTGGCGCGCTCCGCTGTCTGCCGGGCGATGTCGGCTATGTGTCTGGCCTCGCGTTCACTTGACGCTTGGTCATGCTCAACGGCCAGCGACGCGAGGTGGGTAAACCGGCGCACCAGTTCTTCGTCACGTGGCTCAGGTTCGTATGGAGCAATATGGTAAACAGCAAAGGTCCCTACAACCTGTGATCGACACCGAATCGGGCTTGACCAGCAGGCGCGCAGGCCGTGACTCGCGGCGAGGTGACGGAACCGCACCCACCGGGGGTCGGTCGTCACGTCGACGGCTATCACCGGTTTGGCAAAGTGAACCGCGGTTCCACAGGAACCAGCGAAGGGCCCTGGTTTCAGGCCGTCGATCGCTGCGGAATATTCGGCGGGAAGCGTTGGTGCCGATGCGTGTCGTAGCGTTCCAGCTTGGTCGAGCAGCAGAACCGAGCAGCGGCTGGCGGGCATCAGTTCCTCGAGCGCGCAGACGACGGAATCAAGCACCGTCGACAGCGGTGCTCCTGCAGCCATTTCCTGCATCACGGCGGTCTGGTGATCGAGCACGGCAGTGACTTCGTATCCCGAGAGCACGTTCAGCCTTCCCATCGGTACCCGATGGCACGCACGGTACGAAGCCATTTGGGGTGCTGCGGATCAGCCTCTACTTTGAGACGCAAGCGGTAGACGTGTTCAGTGACGGTTGCCTCGTTCTGCCAGCCCGACTCGCTGGCCCACACCGCGGCCAGCAACTCCGATCGACGGCACGCTCGCCGAGGATGATCCACAAAATATGCGAGCAGATCAAACTCTTTGGCCGCCATTTCGATCGTTGTCCCATCAACCCAGACGTTGCGCGACTCAAGATCGATCTCAACGCCGGAGCCCGTGGGTACAAAGGGCTCCTTGCCATTGGAGGTGGGCTCGGAGCTGCGGCGCAGCAGGGATCGGGCTCGGGCGGCTAGTTCGCCAGGCGAGAAGGGCTTCACCAGGTAGTCGTCGGCGCCGAGGTTGAGACCCACGATGCGATCCATCTCGCTGTCTCGCCCCGACAGCACGATCACCGGCAATCGCCACGAGCCTTCACGTGCCTCAGTCGTGCGTAGGCGGGTCAAGATGTCGAGGCCCCCGAGCCCGGGCAGCGACAAGTCGAGCACCACCAGCGACAACGTCGAAGATTCGATGACATCGATAGCGGCCAGCCCGTTGGCGACGGCGAGAACTTCGAACCCGTCTGCCTCGAGGGCCCACGTCACTGCCGTTCGAACGCCGTCATCGTCATCGACCACCAACACGCGACGACTTGTTTGCACGCCTGTCAACGTAGGTCGTTGTTGGGAAATTGACAACCCGTTGATCACGTTTCGAGCGGGGTTTGCATACCATCGAACGCCGAACACAACACCACAAGCGAGAACGGGACATCTCTCATGAAACTGGCTTTGTACCTACCTAACTTTCGCAACAAGGTAACGGTCAAGGAGCTCGAAGACCTCACTGCACTGGCCGAGGAACTTGACTTCGACTCGGTGTGGACGCTCGACCGGGTGGTTGTGCCGGAAGCATCCGACCGCAACGAAATGCAGTTCCCGTTTGGCATGATGGAACAGTTTCCGTTGCAGATGCCCGTGTCTGCCCGCGGCGAGTGGCTCCACGGGATGCCGCTGATTCCGTGGCTGGCGGCCAAAACCAAAAAGGTGCGGATCGGCATGAGCATCATTGACACGCCGTACCGTGCGCCGGCCGTGCTGGCTGGCGAGATCGCCACCATCGATCATCTCTCCAACGGGAGAGTCAACGTGGGCGTCGGGTCCGGGTGGATGCCCGAGGAATTCGCGGCCGCAGGCGCCGCCCATATCTTTCCCAAGCGCCACAAGCACGTGCGCGAGACCATCGAGGTCATGCAGGGGATCTGGAAAAACGAGCTGTTCGAATATCACGGTGAGTTCGCCGATTTCGAGAGCTGCGGGTTTGGAGCCAAGCCCCTCCAGAAACCGCACCCGCCGATCTACTTCAGTGGACTCAAAGACCCCAAGCGTTCGGCCAGTCGTATCGCCAAATACGGCTTGTCCGGCTGGATTGGGATCCAGGACACTCCAGAAGAGATTGAGCGGTGGCGCAGCGAAATCAAACGTGAACTTGTGGACCTCGGAAGTGACCGCTCGCTCGACGACGGATTCGATATGTGCAGCATGATCTGGTTCGTCATCACGGAAGAAAAGACAGACCAGACACCGAACCGCAAGCTCAGCAATTTGTTGGTCGGAACTGCTGAGCAAATCACTGACAACCTCAAGCGATACAACGAAGCCGGAATGACCATGCCGCTGCTATGGCCTCCGTTTGCCGACGTTCCTGTGTCCAAAACGCTCGACGATCTCAAGCAACTGACCGAAGAGATCATGCCGAAGGTCAACGCAATCTGAACCCAGGCCCGCCGCTCCCAACCGCTACAAGCAGCAACCGCTACAAGAACGGGGCACTTCCCGGTTCTTGTAGCGAAACATTGGCTATTTGGGGATCTTCCCCGACAAGAATGTGGTTCTGACCCAGTCTTGTCGTGGTGGAGGGGCCAAACTCAGCCGGGGAACACCCATGGCGTGCGGGGCAGGGTGCCCGCATCCACCATGACACTGAACGTCGCCACCAACTCCGAGAGCGTGGGCCGCTCCCCTGGCGCACACATTCCTAGGCTGGCCGCCAACGCAGAGCGCACATCAACTGCGCTCTCGCCCAACATCAACCGGTCTGCCAGCGTGATCGCTCCGTCACGCTTGGCCAAGCGCTGCCCCATCGGTCCCAACACCAATGGTATGTGTAGGTACGACATTGGCGGCAAGCCGAGGAGCCCGGCCAAGTACGCCTGTCTGGGGGTGGAAGCCAGCAGATCGTCGGCTCGCACCACCTGCTGCACCCCCTGATCCCCATCGTCCACCACCACCGCAAGGTTATATGCGGGCATACCATCGTGGCGGCGTAGCACCAGATCATCCACCACCGCCGAGTACTGGCCGTGGAGCCCGTCGGTGACGGTGACCACTTCACCAGAGCTGCGCAAACGAAGCGCCGCAGGACGTCCCCCGCCACTGCGGGCACGTTGCGATCGCTGGAGCGTGGAGAGGTCGGCGCAGGTGCCGGGATAGGCACCCTCGGGGCTAGGCGCAGAACCATTGGGGGCGCGGACGGCGTCCTGGATCTCTTTTCGACTACAGAAGCACGGATACACCAACCCGCGTGCATCAAGCGATGATATGGCCGCTTGGTATAACTCCATCCGACTGGACTGGTTCACCACCTCGCCATCCCAGTCCAACCCGATGGCCGCCAGGTCGTGCAATTGCTGAGCTTCGAACTCGGCCCGGGCCACCATAGGGTCCAGGTCCTCCATCCGCACCAGAAACCGCCCACCACCGGCCCGCGCCGCCAACCACGCCACCAGCGCAGTACGCAGATTTCCCACATGCAAGTCCCCCGTAGGGCTGGGAGCGAACCTTCCTGTTGCCATCACCAGTGGTGCCATCACCACCATCCTCGCCCACTACGGTCCGGGGCATGCACGGCGCCGAGGGCAGCAGACATCATGGTTGACCCTGTGCCACCTCCGGTCCGCCGTATCTGCCTCACCGGTGCTGAGTCCACCGGCAAAACCACCATGTGTGAGTTGCTGGCCCGTCGTCATCACACCGCTTGGGTGCACGAGTACGGGCGTGACCACACAGTGGGCAAGCTGCGCGCCGGTACCAATGATCACTGGACCACCGAAGACTTCGTCATCATTGCCAGTCGCCAGATCGAACTGGAGAACGAAGCAGCCGTACACGCCCACCGGTACCTGTTCTGCGACACCGACGCCCTGGCCACGCAACTGTGGCATGAGCGCTATCAGGGGTGTATGTCCGCTGAGGTGCAGGCCATTGCCGATGCCCATCACTACGATCTCTACGTGTTGTGCGACATCGATGTGGCCTTCGAACATGACGGAGTGCGTTTCGACCCCACCGCACGGCCTCGTATGCATACCCGGTTCGTGGAGGAACTCAACAAGAGATCGGAGCCGTGGATCCTGGTGTCGGGCACCCTTGACGAACGGTTGGATCGGATCGACGTTGATCTCGACCGCCGCTTCGGCGAGGGGTACTGACGTGCCCACCAAATCCCCTACTCGGTCCCGCGTATCCACCCTCGCTGCGCTCACGGCCGAAGGCACGCATACCGACTCGTTCACGGTGCGCGATTGGGGTTTGTTCGTTGGTCCCGGGCTCATCTGGGGCGCGTCGTTCGTGTTCATTGCGGAGTCGCTCCAGAGTTTTGCCCCGGCCACCGTGACGTTCCTTCGTATCCTCATCGGCTGCGCAGCATTGGCGCTGGTCCCTGGTGCGCGACGGCCGGTGGACCGTGCTGCCTGGCCGCGCATCGTTGCCCTGTCGGTGGTGTGGTTGGCCATTCCAATGACGCTGTTTCCACTCGCTCAACGCAATGTGACGTCCAGCTTGGCGGGCATGCTCAACGGAGCCATACCGGTATTTGCAGCCCTAGTCTCCACGCTACTGCTGCGGCGTCTTCCCGGCATCAACCAACGATGGGGCCTACTCCTCGGATGCGTGGGCATCGTGATGATGGGCATCCCCTCACTCCACGATGGACGATCCAATATCATAGGTGTACTGATGATTTTGGCAGCGGTGGCGCTGTATGGAGTGGCCGTCAATCTCAACGTGCCATTGGTACAGCGCTACGGCAGTCTGGCCGTGTTCTGGCGGGCTGGCATCGTGGCCAGCGTGCTCACCGCACCATTCGGTATCGCCGGATTTGCCCATAGCACCGTGGAGTCGCGGCCTCTGATGGCGCTCATGGTGCTCGGTGTGTTCGGCACCGGAGTGGCGTTTGTACTGATGGGGATGTTGTCAGCCCGGGTGGGTTCCACCCGGTCCTCCGCCCTCACCTATCTTGAGGCAATGGTGGCATTGGTGCTGGGCGTGGTGGTGCGCCACGAACAGGTACGACCACTCGAGGTACTCGGCTGTGTGGTGATCCTCGGTGGGGCATGGCTCACCAGTCAGTCAGAAGGCGTCCCCACCGCCCTTTAGAATTGTGTCCGTCATGAACAGCCCCTCCCCCCCTACTGCTGTGGCGCCCAAGACGGCGTTGCGGATTGGGCCGCTCACCCTGGATGTGCCAGTGGTGCTGGCTCCCATGGCTGGGGTCACCAATGCACCGTTCCGGGCGTTGTGTCGGCAATATGGGGCGGGGTTGTACGTCAGCGAGATGGTGATGGCGAGGGCGCTTCTGGTGGAGGGCGCCAAGTCGTGGCAGCGGGCTGCCTTTGCGCCCGACGAAACGCCGCGTTCTATGCAGCTCTACGGCACCGACCCCGCTCCGGTGGGCGAGGCGGTACGCAAGCTGGCGGGCGAGGGCTTGGTTGATCACATCGACATGAACTTCGGTTGCCCCGCCCCCAAAGTCACACGCAAGGGGGGAGGCTCGGCCGTCCCCGCTCGTCCGGCACTACTGCGTTCCATCGTGCGGGCGGCGGTGCAGGCTGCCCAGCCGTACGGGGTGCCGGTCACCATCAAATTCCGTATCGGGCTGCATGCCGAGCTCACCACCATGCTCACTACCGGTGCCATCGCTGAGGAGGAGGGATGCGCGGCAGTGGCGTTGCATGCTCGTACCGCAGAGCAGCGCTACAGCGGACGGGCCGATTGGAGCGCCATCGCCGCCCTCAAGCAGCATGTGACCACCATCCCGGTACTTGGCAACGGTGACATCTGGGATGCCCAGGATGCTCTGGCCATGATGGCCGAAACGGGGTGTGACGGTGTAGTGGTGGGCCGAGGTTGTCTCGGTAGGCCAT
>JANYHQ010000105.1 GCA_025358985.1 Acidimicrobiales bacterium | reverse complement strand
CGTATCCCGCTGCCCACCTTTGCCCAATTGGCCCGTCCGGCTACTGCCCCGACCGCTGCCGTTGCGTCACTGAAGGGGGTGGATCCCGATGCCGCTGATCCTGCCAACCTGTGGCGGGTCAACTGGTACAACGATGCCGATCGTTCGTCGCGTGTGGACGTGCCCCACCATGTGGTGCTCCCCCCGTCGCTCACGGGCGTGGACGCCAAAGTGGTAGTGGTGCTTGGCAACAAGTTCCCCATGATCCGGGCCCACAAGGTGCTGGCTGCTTACTCGTGTCTGGCCCCGCGCATCGTCACCGGTCAATTCGACCCCACCACGCAACGCGCCATCTGGCCGTCCACGGGAAACTATGCGCGTGGGGGAGTTGCCATCAGCCGCATCATGAGCAGCCGAGGCACAGCAGTGTTGCCCGAAGGTATGTCCAAGGAACGTTTCGATTGGTTGGCCCGCTGGACCGAGGATCCGTCCGACATCATCCGCACGTTTGGCACCGAGTCCAACGTCAAGGAGATTTACGACGCCTGCAACGAACTCATGAAGGATCCGCAGAACGTCATCCTCAATCAGTTCAGCGAGTTCGCCAACTACCTCGGTCACTACACCGTCACCGGCGAAGCGTTTGCTCATGTGTACGAGCACGTGGCGGCGTCGATGGGGTCGGCCGCTCATCCTCGGCTGCGGGCATTTACCAGTGCCACTGGTTCTGCTGGCACCATCGCCGCTGGTGACAAGTTGAAGGAGCGCTACGGCACCACCATCGTGGCGGTAGAAGCACTGGAGTGCCCCACCATGTTGGAGAACGGCTACGGCGAGCACAACATCCAGGGCATTGGTGACAAGCATGTGCCGTTGATCCACAACGTCATGAACACTGATTGTGTGGCCGCTATCAGCGATGCCGCCACCGACCATCTGGATTTGCTGTTCAACTCCGAAGCGGGGCGCACCCACCTCGTTAAGCGTATGGGCGTGCCTCAGGACGTGGTGGATCAGTTGGCCCATTTCGGGTTCTCGGCCATTGCCAACACGTTGGCGTCCATCAAGACTGCAAAATGGTTTGGTATGGGTACAGATGATGTGCTCATCACCGTGGCTACTGACGGTGCCGAGTTGTATCCGTCTGAGCGGGCCAAGTTGTTGGCCCGGGAGTATCCCGACGGCTTCACTGCCTTGGACGCTGCTGATGTGGCGGCCCGCTATCTCGGTTGGGTGGACAATGACAACTACCTGCAGCTCACCGAGCGCGACCGCAATCGCATCTTCAACCTCGGCTACTACACCTGGGTGGAACAGCAGGGGGTGTCGGTGGAGGATTTCGAGGCTCGTCGATCGCAGGGTTTCTGGCAGGGCATTCGCGCTCTTGTGCTGGCCTGGGACGATCGCATCACCGAATTCAACGGCCGCACCGGGGTGTTCAACTGATTTCGGTCACGCTGCGTTGTGCGGGGTGCGCGGCCACGGTGGATCCGCTCGACCCGCTGGCCCCGGAACCTTTCCGTTGTCCCAACGCCGCCCGCGCCCCCAACGTCGATCACGTGTTGGCGTGGGATTGGAGATCGGCCGAGCTGGCCGGGTGGCCATCAGGTACGTCAATCAATCCGTTCCTGCGCTATGCGAAGTTGCATCATTCGTATTGGCTGGCCCGGGCCAGGGGGTTGGCTCACGAGGACTACGAAGCCATCGTCAACCGTCTCGATCGTGCGGTGGCTGCAGTGGATGCCAGCGGGCACGGCTTCGTCATCACCCCCTTCGATCGATGCGACCCGGCGTCGGACGCGCTTGGCATCGAAGTGTGGGCCAAGGACGAAACCGGCAACGTGGCGGGGTCGCACAAGGCCCGCCACCTTATGGGGTTGTTGCTGCATCTAGATGTCCAGAAGGTACCCACTACCAGGCGATTGGCCATTGCTTCATGTGGCAATGCGGCGTTGGCGGCGGCCACCCTGGCCAAAGCGGCCCGCCGACCCGTAGATGTCTTCGTCCCGCCATCAGCCAACCCGGCCATCATCAATCATCTGCGCGCTTTGCATGCCACGCTCACGGAGTGTCCGCGTGGGCCTGGTGACCCGGCCGGTGATCCATGTGTGCACCGTTTCCGAGAGGCCCTCAAGCGGGGGGCACTCCCCTTCTGCTGTCAAGGTAACGAGAACGGGCTCAACATCGACGGCGGAGCCACCATCGGCCAAGAACTGGCCGATCAGTTGGCTATTTCGGAGTTCCTGCCTACTCGGTTGCTCTTGCAGGTGGGTGGTGGTGCGCTGGGTTCGGCGATGTTGCGGGGGTTACGCCAAGCGGCCGGGTTGGGGCACATCGA
The DNA here is from genome assembly GCA_025358985.1 of Acidimicrobiales bacterium. Lineage (GTDB taxonomy): Bacteria > Actinomycetota > Acidimicrobiia > Acidimicrobiales > JANYDT01 > JANYHQ01. Next base: position 1,460 of record JANYHQ010000105.1, on the reverse strand, counting down.
GGGATTGCCCATGATCCACTTCGTACAGTCGGAGGGCGCTGCTCCTCTTCATCGGGCGTGGGTTGGTGTGGCCAATCGGGCCCTCGGTTCGCTGGGCCATGGTTTGCGCGCAGATGACGGATCTGCAGCAGGCTTGGCCGACGTTGCTGCGTTACTCGGTGTGCATACGGCCCAAGCGGCGGTCACGGAGGCGTTGCGTCATGCCGCCACCCATCGCAGCACGTACATGTGGGCATGGGAGGACGAGCCGCATAGCGTGGCCACCGGCATCCTCGACGATGAAACCTACGACTGGCTGGCACTGGTGGAGGCCATGATCACCACCGGAGGGTGGCCAGTGGTGGTGGACGAGGCCACCCTGTTGGAGGCCAATGCCATGAGTGGCAGTGGCGCTGATGAAACTGGAACGGCCGGCCTAGCTGGGTTGATCCAAATTCGGCGCCACGGGGTGGTGGCCGACGACGAGCGGGCGGTGGTGCTTCTCTCCGGCCTTCGGCGCTGACGTGGACATCCCGGGCGAACTTGATGTGGTGGTGGTTGGCGATGTCATCACCGATACAATCGTACGCGCGCATATGGATAGAGTGGATGACGCCGACACCACCTCGTCGATCACCCGGACCGCTGGTGGGCAGGGGGCCAATCAGGCGGCTTGGTTGACGGTGGCCGGGGCGCGTACCGCACTCATTGCCCGAGTCGGTGCCGCTGATGCGGGAGTTCATCGGGCTCAGCTCATGGCCGTTGGAGTTGAGCCGTTGCTGAGCGTCGATCCTGTACTGCCCAGCGGTGAGATCGTGGTCATCGTCGACGCCCGCTCCGGAGCACGACACATGTATAGCCAGCGCGGTGCTGCGGCCGAACTGCATCCGCTCGATATCTTTGATGCAGACGTGGCCCGGGCCCGCTGGATACACGTCAGTGGGTATGTGTTGGGCGGAACCTTTGGCCCAGAGGTGATGGAGCGGCTGAGGACCTTGGCTGCGGCCAGTGATGTTCCCGTGTCGTTGGACCCGGCGTCCATCACCGAGATAGCCCGGTTGGGGGTGGCTGCGTTCCTCCGTGCCGGGGTGAGAGTGATCTTCCCCAATGCCGATGAATTGCGGGCCCTCACCGGGGTCAACGATGTGGAGCAGGCGGTACGTGCACTGGGCGAGTCGGTGCCCATCGTGGTGGCCTCCTTGGGAGCTGACGGGGCGATGGCGTTCGACCGGGAAACCGGCCAGATGGTCCACCTGGGCGCCTCCCCGGCAGTGGCCGTGGTGGATACCACCGGGGCCGGCGACGCCTTGGCCGCTGGTTTCCTGGCTGGCCATGTCAGTGGGGCCTCCTTGGCCGATGCCCTCCACGAGGGCCTCGACTTGGCCGCCACCGCCATCTCCCGGGTGGGAGCCCACTGACCGCTTTGCCCCTGCCCCCACCTCGCCCCCAGACCGCCCCCACCCGGCCCCCGCACCGAGTGG
>JANYHQ010000069.1 GCA_025358985.1 Acidimicrobiales bacterium | reverse complement strand
GGTCGGTATCAAAGCCAACGTCGAACCAATCGATCCAGCCACATTGCGTCAGCGCCGAGCCGTGGTGGCGGGCAAGATTCCCGACTATGACGCATACATGTCGATCCTAGAAAGTCACGCTCACGTCGATCCTGATGGCCTCTATTACTTCTTTCATTCTCCCGGAGATCGAGGATTTGGTGCGTCCGTCACCGGATACAACAATCCCAAGTTCGATGCCATCTCCGAGAAAGCGGTAGTGGAAACGGACGCCGCCACCCGCGAGCAGGATTTGTTCGAGATGCAACGAATTCTGGTGGCCGACATGCCGGTGATCGTGCTCTATTACCCCGATGCCATCTACGCCACGCGCGATACCTATGACGGCTGGTTTCCCGATCCTGGCCATGGCATCTTCACCAAGCGATCCTTCATCGAAGGCGAGAACACGGGCAAGCCAAACGTGGCTCCCATCTCGGGCACCACGGTGGTGGCCACCACTTCTGCTCCGGTCACCACGTTGGCCAAACCAAGTACCCCCACCACCAAACCCAAACCAAAGAAGCGTCGGTAGCCTCACGATCGCACACGATGAATCTTCGATACGCCGCTCGGTGCACAGTACGGAGCTTCTCCGTACTGTTCGTAGCCATCGTGGTCAATTTCACGCTCCCCCGTCTCGCTCCGGGCAGCGCCATCGATTACTTACTCCCACCGGAACAAGCGGTGTCGCTCAGCCCCGCCGAGCGACTTGTGGTGATCCGTCAATTCGGTCTCGATCAATCACTCCCGAAACAGTTTGTCCGTTACGTGGTGCGCCTTGCCCACGGTGATCTGTTGCTCTCGGTGCGCTATGCCAGACCAGTCCGGTCGTTGTTGGCCGAGCGTCTGCCGTGGACATTTCTGCTCGTTGGCACCTCGCTCGTGGTGGCGCTCTTCGTGGGCGCATTGCTGGGATTCGGATCGGCGTGGAAGCGAGGCTCTGCGCGTGATCTGGTGTCGATGGTGGTAGTGGTGCTGGTGGATTCCTTGCCGGTGTTCTTCGTAGGGATGATGTTGCTGTTTGTCTTCTCCGTGAAGTTGGGATGGCTCCCCCTGTTCGGAGGTATTCAGTTCGGCGGTCACGCCACCGGGTTCGCCGCTATAGGTGGCGTGGTGCAACGCCTCATACTTCCTTCATGCACCCTGGTGCTGGCCCAGATTGGCTCGGTGTACCTGGCGGCGCGATCGGCCATGGTGGGGGAACTGCGCGAGGACTACGTCAGTTTTGCGGTAGCCAAAGGGTTGACGCCCCGCGTTGTACGGGCTCACGCGCGACGCAACAGTCTGCTGCCAGTCGTCACCATTGGACTTGTGAGCCTCGGCACCCTTGTAGGGGGCGCCACCGTGGTGGAAACCGTGTTTTCGTATCCGGGAGTGGGGCGACTGGTATACGACAGCGTGTTGGCTCGCGATTACCCAGTGATCCAAGGGGCGTTTTTTGTGCTCGCCGCTACTGTGATCTTGGCCAACTTGGTCGCAGATCTCATCACACCAGTGGTAGATCGACGGACAATGCTCAGGACCGACGCATGACCGCCTCTCATCGGGCACCAATTCCCGGAGCGGCACGCGTGGGATTCGGGATGGTGGCGTTCGTACTCGTTATCGCAGTACTGGCCCCAGTGGTGGCACACAGCAACCCCACCGACACCAACGCGCCGTTCAGCCATCCCAGTAGAGCGCATCTGCTTGGCACCGATGACGTGGGCCATGACCTGTGGGCGCACCTGGTGTACGGGTCACGAGTGTCGGTGCTGGTTGGCCTGGCCACCGCCACCATTGCCCTCATGATCGCAATGAGCGTGTCACTGGTGGCTGTGTACAAGCGTGGCTGGTTCGAGTCCATTGCGTTCAGGGTGGTGGATCTCACCCTCGGGCTACCGTTTCTCATTCTGGTGATCGTGGTGGCAGTGTTCATAGGACGATCGATTTTTGCCACCATTCTGGTGTTGAGTGTGGTGCTGTGGGCTCGACCGGCGCGGGTGCTGCGGGCCACCACGCTGCGACTGCGGGACACGCCCCATGTGGTGGTGGCCATGGCCAGCGGCGCACCGCCCGGGTGGGTCATCCGGCGTCACTTTCTGGCTCGTATCACGCCGCAGGTGGTGGCGCAGTTCGTGAGACTGGTGAACCTCGCCGTACTGTCCGAGGCCTCGTTGGCGTTCCTCGGTTTGGGCGACCCCGGCCGGGTCAGTTGGGGCACAACGCTGTACTTTGCCAATGCCCGCAGCGCATTCCTCACCGGTGCATGGGTGTGGTGGATCTTGCCGCCCGCATTGGGGCTCACGTTGCTGTCGTCGGGGTTGGCTCTCATCGGCTTCGGGGTGGAGGAGCGGTCCGACCCGCGCCTGCGCACGGCCGCCCTGGGCGGGCAGAAGCTTCGTCGCCGTCGCCGACGCACCGCGCCGGAATCGGTGTCAGTGCAGACGGCTGGTAGCGCCGCCGTGGAGATAGCTGATCTGGTGGTGGAGTATCACCGCCAAGGCGTGAGGCTACGAGCCGTCGACAACGTCACGTTGCGTATGACGTCACGTTCGGTCACAGGGCTCATCGGTGAGTCGGGTTGCGGCAAATCGAGTTTGGCATCAGCGATTATGGGACTCATTGCCAGTCCTGGTGAGGTGATCGCCGGCCGCCTATATACCGACGGAATCCTTCATCAGCTGGATCGCCCCGAGTCCG
>JANYHQ010000054.1 GCA_025358985.1 Acidimicrobiales bacterium | reverse complement strand
CTCTGTATCCGGTCGCTACCCACGTACACCACGGCAAAGGCCACCAAGGCCCCGAACAAACCCTGGAGCAGACCCTCCAGCATGAACGGTAAGCGGATGAACCAGTTGGTGGCACCCACCAGTTTCATCACCGCCACCTCCCGACGGCGGCTGAAGATGGCCAACTGAATGGTGTTGAGGATGAGCAGTACCGCGGCTACCAGCAACGCCAATGCCACCCCCAGCAGCGTGTACTGGATGACCTTGGTGATACGCAGCAGTGTCTTGATGGCTTCATTGCTGCGTACCTGCAGAACACCTTCACGCTTCTGAAAACGTTGACCCAGCGTGTCGATGGTTTCGGCCACTTTGGGTGTCAGCCGAAACGACGGTGGGGCCTGATCGGCACTGGTGAACAGGTCACGACTCTCCGGGTCATTGCTGAACAGCACCTTGATCTCTTCGAACGCCGCCTGCTTGTCCACGAACGTGTAGCTCTTGACCTGGCCCGAATCCTTGAGCTGATCTACCTCCCGACGTACGGCGGCGAGTTGATCGGCGGTGGCCTCGGGCTTCATATAGACGTTGAGCTGAATGCCACTACGGAATTGGATGGTGTAGTTGTCCATCCCCTGGCGCAACAGCAACGCTGCTCCCACGATGCCCAACGAGATGGTGACGGTGAGCAGAGCCGTGACCGTCATGAGGACGTTGCGGCGGAGGTTGGAGATGCTTTCTTTGACGACGTAGCCGACGCGTATTGTCATGTTCGCCCCTGGCCCGTCAGTCCAGCGTTCCGTACACGCCGCGAGCCTGATCTCGCACCATGGTGCCGCGGTCGAGTTCGATGACCCTGCGACGCATGGAATCCACAATGCCCTGATCATGGGTGGCCATGAGCACGGTGGTGCCAGTTTTGTTGATGCGATCCAACAGGCGCATGATGCCCACACTGGTGTTGGGATCGAGATTGCCGGTGGGTTCGTCGGCCAGCAGAATCAGGGGCCTATTGATGAAGGCACGGGCAATAGACACCCGTTGCTGCTCGCCTCCGGACAATTCACTGGGAAATGCATCGGTCTTCTTGGTGAGACCCACCAAATCCAAGATCTGCGGCACTTGCGAATCGATGACCGACTTGGGCCGGCCGATGACTTCGAGTGCAAAGGCCACATTCTCGGTGACCGTTTTGTTGGGCAGCAGCTTGAAATCCTGGAAGATGCAACCGATGTTGCGGCGCAGGAACGGAACCTTGGACGCCACCAGCTCACCGATGTTCTTGCCGGCCACCCAGATTTCGCCTTCCGTGGGCAACTCCTCCTTCAACAGAAGTCGCATGAAGGTGCTCTTACCCGAACCGGAGGAACCGACGAGAAACACAAACTCGCCCTTCGTGATCTCAGCGGAGATCCCTCGGAGGGCAGTGACCTGGTTTTTGTAGACCTTGGTGACGTTCTGCAGGCGGATCATGAGAAGTGTTGGCGGCAGGGCCCTTCCAGAATGAGGCGTGGCAGGTGCATGCGACCGGGAAAGGGTACATGCGTGAATCCGCCGGATCGGCCATGCCGTGTTCTCTGACTCCTCATCCGGCGTCTCACACTTCGGTACGCCGCCATCGCAACCAGGCCTCCATGAACGGGTCCAACTCGCCGTCGAGTACCGCTTGCGGGCTACCGCTTTCCAGGTCGGTACGCAGGTCTTTCACCAATTGGTACGGAGCCAGGACGTAGTTGCGAATCTGATTACCCCACGCCGCTTCGGTCTGGGGGCCCGTGATGTTGGCCAACTTGGCTTCGCGTTCTTCACGCTGACGCTCGATAAGTTTGGCGGCCAGCATTTCCATGGCTTGGGCGCGGTTCTGGATCTGGCTACGCCCTACCTGGCAACTCACCACGATGCCACTCGGCATATGGGTGATCCGTACGGCGGAGTCGGTGGTGTTGATGTGTTGCCCTCCAGCCCCACTGGAGCGGTACACGTCAACCCGCAAGTCCTTGTCCTCGATGTTGACCTTGGACGTGGCGTCCTCGATCACCGGGGTCACTGACACGCCGGCGAAGCTGGTTTGGCGTCGCGCCTGGGAGTCGAACGGTGAGATCCGTATCAGCCGGTGCGTGCCCCGTTCCGCTGATAGCAGTCCGTATGCGTACCTACCTTTGATGATGAGCACGGCCGTGTTGATCCCTGCTTCGTTACCGGCCAGCACATCCTCCACCTCCAGTTCGAAGCCCCGCCGCTCCGCCCATCGGGTGTACATGCGCAGCATCATCTCGGCCCAGTCCTGCGCATCCACGCCTCCGGCCCCGGAGTGGATTTCAAAGATGGCATCGCCCTCGTCGTAGTCACCGGTGAACAAGCTGCGCAGTTCCAGGTTGTCGAGCGTGGCCCGCATGGCGGCAAGCGTGGCCACGATCTCGGCCTCCAGCGACTCGTCCTCTTCTTCCGCTCCCATCTCCAGCAGGGTGTCCACGTCGTCCACTTGGCGTTGCAACGCCGTCAACGTATCAAGGTCGTCTTTGACCTTGGCGTACTCGGCGCCGACTTTGCGTCCGAGTTCTGCGTCGTCCCACAGATCAGGGCGTCCCAATTCCACTTCGAGACGAGTGTGCTCCTCCCGGAGCCGTTCCAAGCCCAGGTACGACTCCGCCTCGGCCAGGCGGACACGTTCTGCCGCCAGAGCATCGATATGGTCGCGCAGCGACATGGACTTCCGCGTTTCTCTACAGGTTCTTGGACGGGTTGTTCAGCGGCCGTGGCAGTTCTTGAACTTCTTGCCGCTGCCGCAGTAACACGGATCATTGCGACCGAGTTTCTCGATGGCCGACTTGACGATGGGTTGTTGCGATGCCTCACTGATTTCGGGGACCCGAGACACCAACGGGGCGCCCTCATCCTCGTCGTCTTCAAGACCATCGGCACCACCCTGAGCGGCAAACAGCGCCCCCATGTCTTGACCTACCAGGCTGGCCAGGTTGTCTGGCGTGCCGTCTTCGGCCGACGAGTACTGCAGATCACGGATGTCCGGTGCATCGGGATGCTCGATGACAACCTCGGCATGCATGGCATAACGAACAAAATCCTCGTCGATGGCGTTCACCATTTGCCCGAAATGCTCAAAACCCTCGCGTTGCCATTCCACCAATGGATCCTTTTGGCCCATGGCCCGCAGCCCAATGCCCTCCTGCAGGTAATCCATCTCCGCCAAATGCTCACGCCAACGTTGATCGATGATCGACATGTAGATGTTGCGCTCCACATCGCGCATCACCTCGGGGCCGAACTCGGCCTCCTTGGCCACGTAGTGATCCTGCGCCTCGTCGATGAGCGACGTGAGGAGTTGCTGGCGGCTGCTGGCCTGCTGCAAATCGTCCACACTGAACTTGCTGGGATACAAACCCTGTACATCGGCCAACAACGTGTCCAAACGCCACGTCTCGGCAAAGTCACCTTCACAGTGCACGGCCACGATGCGATCCAACGCCACATGCAGGTTCTCGTCCAGGGTGTCACGCAGGTCGCCACCGGTGAGCACACGATCTCGCTTGGCGTAGATGACCTTGCGCTGGGCGTTCATCACCTCGTCGTACTTGAGCACGTTCTGGCGGATTTCGGCGTTGCGCGCTTCTACGGTGTTTTGGGCCCGTTCAATGGCCTTGGTGACCATCTTGGCTTCGATGGGCACATCGTCGGGTAGGGCCTTGCCCATGACCCAGTTCATGGCGCCAGTGGCAAAGATGCGCATCAGTTCATCGTCGAGACTGAGGAAGAACCGGCTTTCACCGGGGTCTCCTTGACGGCCGGCGCGGCCCCGCAACTGGTTGTCGATACG
>JANYHQ010000505.1 GCA_025358985.1 Acidimicrobiales bacterium | reverse complement strand
GGCGCTACTGCGCTCCATCGTGCGGGCTGCAGTGCAAGCCGCCCAGCCCTACGGCGTACCGGTCACCATCAAGTTCCGTATCGGGTTGCATGCCGAACTCACCACCATGCTCACCACCGGTGCCATCGCTGAAGAGGAGGGATGCGCGGCGGTGGCGTTGCATGCCCGTACGGCCGAGCAGCGTTACAGCGGACGGGCCGATTGGAGCGCCATCGCCGCACTCAAGCAGCATGTAACCACCATCCCGGTGCTCGGCAACGGAGACATCTGGGACGCCCACGATGCGGTGGTCATGATGGCCGAAACAGGGTGTGACGGTGTGGTGGTTGGTCGCGGCTGTCTCGGCCGGCCCTGGTTGTTCGGCGATCTGGTGAGCGTGCTCAACGGTGGTGTCGCCGCTCCCCCGCCGTCGGTGGGAGAAGTGGTGCCGGTGATGGTGGATCATGCGCGCCGATTGGTGGATTGGTACGGGCTCAAGCACGGCATTCGTGATTTCCGCAAACATCCTGGTTGGTATCTCACGGGCTACCCGGTGGGACCCGAAGTACGCAAGGGCTTGGCCAACGTTGGGTCGCTCAGCGAACTGGAAGACATCTGCGCGCGTATGGATTGGTCTGCGCGCTTACCAGATGGGCAAGCCACCATTCCCCGTGGCCACACCACTCCACCGCGTCCGGTGCATTTGCCGTACGGCTGGCTGGACCATCCTGACGATGCCACCCCGCCAGGACCCGATGCTGACCTCGTGATCTCCGGTGGCTGATCCGCAGTTGATACTGGCGTCCGGGTCGCCGCGCCGTCGTGAACTACTCAGCGCGCTGGGTATCGAGTTTGTGGTGCGTCCCGCTGATGTGGACGAAACGCCGTTTCCGCAAGAGGATCCGGTGGAGTACGTGGCTCGCCTGGCCACCACCAAAGCAATGGTGAGCGCCTCGGCAGGCGAGTTGGTGCTGGCCGCCGACACCACCGTGGCCCTCGACGGTCACATCCTGGGCAAGCCCATCGATGTCCACGATGCCGTGGCCATGCTGCGCACGCTGCGCGGCCGCACCCATCAGGTACATACCGGCCTGGCCCTACAGAACGGAGACACCGGCGAATTGCGGGTAGAGGTGGATACCGCCGTGGTGGTCATGGATGACGTGGACGATGAGGTAATCGAGTGGTACGTGGGCACGGGGGAGCACAGGGACAAAGCAGGCTCCTACGCCATTCAAGGCATAGGAGCCATGTTGATTACCGAACTCCGAGGCAATGTGCAGACCGTGATTGGTTTGCCCATGTGCATCGTACGGGAGTGGCTGTGGCCGCTGGTGCCCCGCTGAGCGATGTTGCGCTCAGGTGACCAGGAGTTGCGTGGTGGCAGCAACATCAACGGTGCCGTAGCGAGCCGTAACGGTGATGGTGTACTGGCCGGGGGGAGTGGCTGCCGTGGTGGTGATGGTGAGTTGGCGGGTGCCATCGGCATTGAAGATGATGTTGTATGTGGACATTGCCGGATTGCCACTCACGCTCAACACCGGTGCCGATGCGCCAGCGGTAGCCACCAGTTGCAGTGTGTACGTGGTGACGGAGCCACGAGGAGCACTGGCCCCTGTCGGTGAAATTCCGATCGACGCGGTGCCCTGCACAGTGAGGTCAACGAATGCCGATTTCACGAACGATCCGGATGTGCCGGTGACCGTCAATCGATAAATGGCAGATGGTGCATTGGTGGGGATCACTACTTGAAAGAAGGCAGTTTGATTGATCCGCGCCGTGATCGGGGTGACGGTGGACCCAGCTGGCAGACCTGCAAACGTGAGGTCCACGTCGGCGGTTGTACTCGTGAGCGAGGCCACATTCACGGTGACGCCGGTGGTTCCGCCCGGGATGAGTGTCGTGGTCTGAGAAATGATGCCGATCGAGAAATCGGCACCCGTCCGTACCGTCAGGGTGAGATTCACCGAACGGATGCGATTGCCCTCGAGGCCGTCAACCACCAGCGGGTAATTGCCCTGGGGTGTGGTGACACCGGTGGTGATGATCAGCGTGGTGCCCTGCTTACTGAACTCGGGCAAGAAGGCGGCTTGGGCGCCGGTAGGCAACCCTCGCAACCGGAACTGGACGGTGCCATTGAATCCACCGGCACCGTTGACGAACACGGCATATCGGGTGGCGGCACCAGCGGGGACGGCAGTAGTGACCGGATCAACCGTCAGCGCGAATTCTCCTACCGACTGCACCACCGACGTGGGAGGGGTTGGGGGGACGGGCCCTACGGGAGGGACGGGAGGCTGAGGGGTGACGGGCGGGGGCAAAATGGCACGGCCGTTGACCTGCAGTGTGAAAGGAGCTTCTCGCCGAAGGCCTCCACCAGTGCCCACCATGCGAACGGTGGACACCGAGGATTGCACCGTGACGGGGGCGCCGATGACCACATTCACGCCGCCCTTCACCGCAGCCGATGACACCACCGATACGCCCACTGGCAGGTCGTCAAGCTCCAGGGCAACGCCCTTCTTGAACGTCGAGGATCGCGTAACGGCGACGAACAGAGTGGACTGTCCGCCCGTCGTGAGAGCCACCGTGGCGGGCGTGACCTTGAGGGTGAAGCTGGCTGGCACCTTCTTCTTGGAGGCCGCCGAGGAGGCGTTAGTGCCAAGTGCCAATGCCGAGCACACCAGCCCAGCAACGATTACGACCGGGAATCCTCGGCGACGCATGGCCACACCCTTCATTTGAGGACCAGCGTTATCTTACGAAGACTATTCACGGCGATTTGGCACATGCACCGCGCTTACCCGCGTCTCAGGAAACCAAACATCGTTATGCGATGGTGACGCGGCGGCTTTCGATGACCCATTGCCGCAGCGTGAGGGCGGCGAAGTAGATGGGGCAGGCAATGAGTACGGGGTG
>JANYHQ010000725.1 GCA_025358985.1 Acidimicrobiales bacterium | reverse complement strand
CAACGGATCAACGGGCCCCTGCATCGTTCCCGTTCCGGCGCGACGCTCCCTTTCCCTCTGATCAATTGGTGACACGACGTTTGCTTTTGCGCTGGCTTCGGCGCGCCGTGTCCAGAGTGAACCGAGGGACCCGTGCCCACTTCGCGTGTCAGCGCCATACCCGACCATCTCGAACGCTTTGCATCGTCGGACATCACCGGACTGTTTTCGCTGGGAACTCTCGCCAACGAGCTGGCTTCCCGGGCCGACCGGATGCGGTCCGGTTGTCCGCATTCACACCCCAGAGGCAACACCATTGTGGTCCCTATCCTGGAGGACGTACTGGGCGAGATTGCCGCGGTGGCAATGGTTGCCCAGGACTTTCGTCGGGCCGACCTGCGCGTGTTCGTGGCGAAGACCATAGAGGCACTTCCAGTGGCGGTGCGTGGACCCATGGCGGCGGCCGGTCGCGTTTATCTGCGCGCTGATGATACCGGTGACGGGCGCCGGGTAGAAGTACTCGGGGACCTCGCCGCAGCAGACCACGTGGTGTTCCTGGTGCCCGGTATGACCAATTCCCTGGACAACTACGAAACGCAAGTGCGGCCCAAGGCGGTGGCGTTGTACAACGAGATGCGGGCCCAGTTGGGCAAAGGTGCCCAAGTGGCCGTCATAGCGTGGCTTGGATACAACACACCCGATGCCACGGTATTTGGCCTGATCGATGCTTCCACGTCGGTCTCCGCGGAAAATGGTGCCAGACAGCTGAGGGCGGACCTCGACCTCTTGCACCAACACGGCATGCGAGCCCATGTCACCATCGTGGGGCACTCGTACGGTTCGGTTGTGGCCGGTAGAGCCATGAAGGAGGATCCCCATCATCCATTGGCGGTCAACGATGTGGTGGTGGTGGGTTCACCCGGGATGGACGCCAACTCGCGCCACGAGCTCATGTCGCCTGACGTTCGAGTCTGGGCGGGTAAGACCAGCACCCCCGGAGTTCCGGCGGCGGTGGTGATGGCCTCGGGCGGTTCGCTGTTCCTGCTGGACAAGGGTCTCCGGCTGATCGGCGGCAGCGACGTGGTGCCCATGGCTCCGGTTCATGGCCCGGATCCCGCCGCCAAAGGTTTCGGGGCCCGTTCGCTGCCCACAGACGGGCACGGTCACAGCGAGTACTTCATGCCGGGGACGCGATCACTGAGGTCGATTGCTGGCGTGGCGGTGGGGTTTCCCAAGCCTTGACTTGATCCCCGGGCCGTCTTTGCCGTATCTTGTGCACGCGTTCACATGCGTCTCAGCGCCACTTCGGCGTACGGGCTGTGTCCGTCTTCTCCCATGACCACGCCTCCCACACTGGTTTCCCCTGACCGGCGCGACTACAAGCGCGACAGTTACCGTGGCTTCGGCGACGGACTGGCGCGTGCATTTGAGTTGGCCGTGACCCCCATGGTGGTCGGAGCCATTGGCTACCTCCTCGATAGTTGGCTATACACCCGGCCGCTGTTCATGATCGTGCTCGTGGTGCTGTCACTAGTTGGCATATCCATCCGTATGTGGTTCGGATACGACCAGGAAATGCGTCAGCACGAGACCAAGGCGACGTGGGCCAAATCCAGCGCAGACCCGTTGCGACGTGAGGTGCCCTCCCCATGACCACCACCTCCGACAACGTCATGCTCAGTGCCGCCTCAGGGCCAGCTGTGGAGCGCATGGTGGCCTTTGACATGGTGAAACGCTCGCTGCCGTTCGTGCCCGTGATCTTGGTGGTGGCCAATGTGGCCGCCGGTTGGAACGGCACATGGTCGGCCTGTTACGCCATTGTGTTGGTTCTGGCCAATTTCGTGCTGTCGGCGCTGCTGCTGTCGTGGGGAGCCAGCGTGTCGTTGGCCATGCTCGGCATGGCCGCCTTCTTTGGATTTCTCCTGCGCCTCGGCCTCATCACGGTGGCCGTACTGGCCGCCAAAGATCAACCCTGGATGGCGTTGGTGCCGTTGTGCATCACCCTGGTGGTCACCCACATTGGTCTCTTGTTCTGGGAACTCCGCTTCGTTTCCACGTCC
>JANYHQ010000713.1 GCA_025358985.1 Acidimicrobiales bacterium | reverse complement strand
TTCTCGACAGCCACGGGCAGACCGTCGTAGTAGCGGACGGTGACCTGGGTCTTCCCGTCCGGACGCAAGAAGGGAAGGACACCGGACTTGCGCACCAGCGCCAGTTGGCGGGCGAGGCGATGAGCCAGCGCAATCGGCATCGGCATGAGCTCTGGTGTCTCGTTGGTGGCGTAGCCGAACATCATGCCCTGGTCGCCTGCACCCTGGGTGTCGAGGTAGGCGTCGATGTCGTGCTCCGTGCGCGCTTCGAACGCTTTGTCCACTCCCATCGCAATATCGGGCGATTGCTCGTCGATTGACGTGATGACAGCACACGTATTGCCGTCGAAACCCTTGTCGCCGTGGTCGTAGCCAATACCGTTGACGGTGCGCCGCACCAGCTTGGGGATGTCCACATAGGCCGTGGTGGTGATTTCTCCAGCCACCACCACCAACCCTGTGGTGAGCAGCGTTTCGCAGGCCACACGGGCCTCGGGATCAGCGGCCAGGATGGCGTCGAGGATGGCGTCGGACACCTGGTCTGCCATCTTGTCCGGGTGCCCTTCGGTGACGGACTCGGACGTGAAGGTCCAATTGAGTGCCATGAGGTTGCTCCTTGTTTGATCTGTGTACGTAGCGTCGATGCGCTCGGTGTGTCGAGACTGACCTGGTGGTCAGCCCCCGTGTCGCCGAGCCACAGTTCGCTCGATGTCAGTTCCAATGGCCGCCAGGGCCAAGTTGATCACCGCACGCGCAACAGCTCGTTTGTCTGACAACTCTACGTGGTGAACGCCTCCAGAAGAAGTGAAGATGATCACTTCATTGGTTTCGGTGTCGAAGCCCCGACCGGGGAGGCTCACATCGTTGGCCACGATCATGTCGGCGCCCTTACGGGCCAGCTTGTCCTGTGCATAGTGGGCCACATCGCCCGTTTCGGCGGCAAAGCCGATGAGAATCTGACCGACGGGCTTGGCCGCACCCAGGCCGGCGAGGATGTCCGGGGTGCGCTCCAGGGTGATGGTGGGCGCGTCTGTGGTGGAGGGGTCCTTCTTGATCTTGGCGGCAGCGGCGTGCACGGGTCGAAAGTCAGCCACGGCGGCAGCCATGACAATGATGTGGGCAGCGCCGCAATGATCCGCCACTGTCGCCTCCATCTGAGCCGCCGACTCCACCGTTACCACCGTAACTCCCGCCGGCACCGGACGGTTCACTGTGGTGACCACGGTGACCACAGCACCGCGCCCGGCGCACTCATCCACGAACGCAAACCCTTGTTTGCCACTACTGCGGTTGCCGATGAATCGAACCGGGTCAATGGCCTCGCGAGTGCCACCTGCGGTCACCAGGACCCGCAATCCAGTCATGTCTCGGACGCTACCCAGTATTGATTCGGCGGCCACCACGATCGCTGCGGTATCGGCCAGACGTCCCGCCCCCTGATCACCACTGGCCAGGTAGCCCACACCCGGATCCACCACGGTGACCCCACGGCCGCGTAGCACCTCCAGATTGTCCTGGGTGGACGGGTGCTCCCACATCTCGGTATGCATCGCCGGGCACACCACCACGGGGGCGCGGGTGGCCAGCAACGTGTTGATGAGCACGTCATCGGCCAGCCCATGGGTGTAGGCCGCAATGGTGCGCGCCGTTGCAGGAGCCACGATGACCAAGTCCGCCCCCTGACCGAGAGTGGTGTGGGGGCTCACCGGGCCGTCCCACATGGAGGTGAGGGCGGGCTGGGCGGCCAACGCGCTGAAGCTAAGCGCGCCTACAAAACGCAGCGCATCGGGGGTGAGCACCGGACTGACGATGGCTCCCAGGTCGCCCAGTCGCCGACACAGATCTAAGGCCTTATAGGCGGCGATACCCCCGCTGACCCCGAGCACCACCCGGGCTCCGCGCAGCGGCGACAGAGGCTGCGGCGACAGAGAAGGTTCAGGCGACACTGGTGAGTGGTTTCAGCTCAGAGAGCTGCGGCCTCGGCAGGGTCGACGCCCGGCTTGGCCTTACGCACAATGTCGATCTTGTCGGCCACAATCTCTTCGAGGGCGATGGAGAGGGGCTTGCGAGACACCGACGTAACCTGAGGCGGCACCAGGCCACCGAGGCCTTCGGCCCCGAGTTGGTTGAAGTACTGATTGATCTGGCGGGCCCGTTTGGCAGCCACGCTGACGAGAGTGAACTTCGAATCCACGCGCTCGAGGAGATCTTCGATTGCTGGGTCGATCATGCTTGCGCGGCGCTGGGCCATGAAAACTCCTCGGGTTCGAGCACCATCGGCGGACACAATGGGGACGTACTTGGGGTGGCGCGCTAACGCCTGCCCGACGCACGGTGCATCCCTACGATACCAGCCACCTCGGACACTGCTCGCTCCAAGTGATCATTTATCACCACATGATCGGCCAAGGTGTGCCCGATGGCCTCCTCCGCCTCGGCCTTGCGAAGGCGTTTCTCAATCGTTGGGTCATCATCGCCACGGCTACGCAAGCGCGCTTCTTGGATGGCCCGGGTAGGCGCCTCCACGAAGATGAGTACCGCCTCCGGGTAGTGAGTACGCACGGCCTGAGCACCCTGAACATCGATTTCGAACACCACATCGGAGCCTTCAGGGGGATTAGGCCGAGGCGTTCCGTAGTAGCTGCCCAGGAACTCCACCCACTCCAAGAAGCCATCCGCTGCGATGTGGGCCTCGAAGGTGGACCGGTCCGTAAAGCTGTAGGCGTACGGGGATTCCGACGGGCGCCGGGCCCTCGTGGTCCATGACCGGCTCAACCAGAGTTGCGGGTCGTCGTGGCACAACCGGTCCACGATGGTGCCCTTGCCTGCTCCGCCGGGGCCGGAAATGACGAAAAT
>JANYHQ010000712.1 GCA_025358985.1 Acidimicrobiales bacterium | reverse complement strand
CACCAATCCGGCTCGGCAGTTCCAAAACGACTTCTTACGCAGGGAGCGCGGGTTCAGTGCCGGTGGACTGTCACTGTTCGGGTTGGTGAATACCGCCATGAGGATGATCCAGCACAGGATGAGGCCCAGTCGGCGGCGGTGATCTGTCCATCGAGGTTCGGCCTTTCCGGCTCGCCGTTGCTCTGCTAAGTGCACATAGCTTCGGCTTTCGGGAATGTGTCGTCCAATAGAGCGGATCGCCGGTAGTGCCAACAGCGGAACTACGTAGAGCACCCGCCAGCCGCGTATGCCGAGCCCGGCAACGGGCAGTACCACCAGAGTGAGTGCCGAGCCGAGAGCAGCGGCCGCCACGATGCCACTCGACGCCCACGCCCGTGCCCCGGCGGGAAGCTCCTCCACGCCCACGATGGCGGCCAGGATGGCCACGGCAGTGACGAACCCACGGGCGATGACCTGCAGCATTACAAATGCCGCCAGGGTGGGTGACAGAGCACACAGGGCGGTCAGTACCGGGGCTACCAACGCGCACGTCATCAGTACGCGACGACGTCCATGACGATCGGCCAGACGTACGACGAACAACGTCACGACGATGTCGGCTCGGATGATCGCTAGCGCGTTGCCCTGGGCCCCGGTGGAAGCGGCAAACTCCTTGGCGGCGTAGGTGATGGAAGTGGTGGTGACTGTGCCCTGATACCCGGTGCTCAATCCAATCACCGACAACGCCGCCAGCAGCCTCCACGTCGATCGTTCCAACGCCACCGGCGGACGCAGGAACGTGGGGAGGGCCACGGTCACGGGGCGAGAGCCTGTCACGTGCCGTAGTGTCGGTGCGTCGTGCGCCGCAGGGACCCTCAAGAGCTCATTGCGGCCGCGCTGGCTGGCGACCGGACGGCATTGGGTCGTGTGTTGTCCCTGGTGGAAGCAGGGGGCGTGGCTGCCGCCGAGGTGGACTCATTCGTGCATTACCGCGGCGGTTCCGCCTACACGGTTGGCATCACAGGCGCACCCGGTGCGGGTAAGAGCACGCTCACGGATCGCCTCATCAGTGCGGCCCGGCGGTTACGTGAGCAGGTCGCGGTGCTGGCCATCGACCCCTCGTCGCCGCTCACCGGGGGAGCCATCCTCGGTGATCGGGTGCGTATGGACGAACACTTCCTCGATCCGGGAGTATGCATCCGCTCCATGGCCACTCGCGGCGCCCTGGGTGGCCTGGCCGTGGCCGTCCCGGGCGCAGCGCGGGTACTGGATGCGGCGGGGTTCGACTGGATTCTCATGGAGACCGTGGGAGTGGGTCAGGTGGAGGTGGACATCGCGGCAGCTGCCGACACCACCATCGTGGTGGTGAACCCGGGTTGGGGAGATGGCATCCAGGCCGTCAAGGCCGGTCTCATCGAGATTGCCGACATCTTTGTGGTGAACAAGGCCGATCGCCCCGGTGCCGCTCAGACCGAAGCAGATCTGTGGGCCGCCAAGGGATTATCCGGACACGGACCCGAGGCATGGTCGGCACCGGTGCTGTGCACGGTGGCCTCGAACGGAGACGGCGTGGCTGAAGTGTGGTCCGCGGTTGGCGATCACCGACGCTTCCTCACTGATTCGGGTCAATTGCGACAGCGGCGCCTCGATCGAGACCGCCAGGAACTGCAGGCCCTGGTTCATCACCTTATGGCGCAGCGGGCCGAGGAACTGTGTGAGGGGCCGGAGTTCGCTCGGCTCAGTGATGCAGTGGCAGCCCGATCCATGGATCCTCGTACGGCGGCGGCGCACCTCACCAAGCCTTTCTGACCCCTATTTGGGTAGCGTGGGGACATGCCTGACACTTCCACCACATCCGATCGGTTCGTATGCATCGAGCGCCATGACAACGGCGTGGCGCTGTTGCGTTTGGAGCGTCCCAAGGTCAACGCCATCTCTCCCGAATTGGCGCAGCACCTGTTGGAGTGCGTGGATGAACTGTCGGCGGACCTGCCCGGCGCCGTCGTTGTCTACGGTGGCGAACGGATGTTTGCGGCCGGTGCCGACATCGCCCGATTCGGGGGGCCCGATGAGGCCCGCATCATCGGTGGGGGACTGCGCCGGGCCTTCGATGCCCTGGCCGCTCTGCCCCGGGTTTCCATTGCCGCCGTCACCGGGTTTGCGTTGGGTGGGGGATGTGAGTTGGCGATGGCCTGCGATTTGCGGATGGCCGCCGACAACGCCAAGTTCGGTCAACCAGAAATTCTATTGGGAATCATTCCTGGTGCCGGAGGTACCCAGCGTTTGACCCGGTTGGTGGGTCCCAGTCGGGCCAAGGACATCGTGTTGTCGGGTCGCCAGGTAGATGCCGAAGAGGCGTTGCGCATCGGCCTGGCCGACCGGGTGGTGCCAGCGGCGGACCTGCTCACCAGTGCGCTGGCATGGGCGGCAGAGTTTGCCAAGGGAGCACTGACCTCACAGGCCTACGCCAAGCGATCCATCGACGGCGGGCTGGACGGCTCGCTCGCATCCGGCCTCACCCTGGAGCAGGACCTGTTCGTGGCGTCGTTTCGCACCGATGATGCCGGTATTGGAATCAAGAGCTTTCTGGCTCAAGGTGCCGGCAAGGCCGAGTTCACCGGTCACTGATCGCCCGGCGTCGCACCGGTTGCGGATCGGCGAGTGGAGTTCACGTTGCGGTGAGAGCGGTCCCCGCTCCATTCGACATGTCAGTGACACGCCAGGTCCGCGCTGGAGCATGCAAATGGCGCAGTTTCGCCGGATCCAACACGATCCAGATCTGGCGCACGCCGTGGAGATCGCACCGGAATCCAGCCACAAAGTCGATGCGGTCTCCGTAGCGAAGGCTCATGGCGACGTCCCCATTGGCCCGGCCAAACTCCACACCACACGGTGGGCCGGGCCTGTCGAGGTGTCGCTTCGTGATGTTGGTCCACAGCCGACTCACCCGGTGAGGGGTCACCACCTCGTAGCGGGCGGCGCGCCGATGGGGGCCGCCGTCAGACACCAGCGACACGTCAGGAGCACACAGCGACATCACGGTGGACACGTCGCCGCTGGACGCAGCCACTATGAAACGAAGCACCATGTCGTTGGCCACTTCCACGGGAGGTCGGGGATGGGCTGCGGCATGCGGATCACCCAAGCGGCGGCGAGCCCGTGACACCAGTTGGCGGCTGTTGGCCACGGACTCGTCGATCATCAAGGCAACCTCGGCGTGGGGGTAACCGAACACATCGTGCAGCAACAGGGCCGCCCGCTCCGGACCACTGAGGCGTTCCAACATGGTGAGGAACGCCATGCCCATCGACTCGTGCAGGACGGTGACCTCTCCGGGATCCGGTGCCCCCTGGTCAGCCATGAGCGGTTCGGGCAGCCATGGCCCCACATGTTCCTCGCGTCGGCGTTGCCCAGAGCGCAGACGATCAAGGCTCAGCCGGGTGGCGATGGTGACGAGCATCGCTTCGGCCGATCGGGCGGTGAGCGATGCCTGCTCCCATCGGAGCCACGTGTCCTGTACGACGTCGTCAGCGTCGGAGACGCTGCCCAACATCCGGTAGGCAATGGCGAACAATCGGGGCTGCAATGCTACGAATGCGGCCAGTGCGGACCCAGCATTGGCGGTTGGACGGGGGAGCAGGAAGGAGTTGCGCACTGGTGTCTCCGTAAGTTAGGCCGCCATCATGGCCAGTGCGGCCGCCTGTCGCCCGGCTTCGGCACCGCTGGACAGTGCTGCGTCGGCCAGCATGCCGTGTGCGCCCACCCAATCGCCAGCCACCAGCAGTCCGGCGATTCCAGCACCATCCACGGTTGGGCGGCCAGTGGTGGATGTCCCTGGTGCGGGGGTGGCGTGACTGACGGTCATACGGTGCAGGTATCGGGCATTGACCAACACGTCGCGCCAGCCCGGCTGCATCCGGTCAAGCACACCTTCGAGCTCGGCTCGGTCCTGTGCGGGAGTGCGTCCAAGCTCCACTGACGGAACGTATTTGGCAACATGAACCACCTCACCGGTTCCCTCCGGAACTAAGCGCGCATACGGAGTGTGGAATGACACGTACCACGGTCGGTCCACACCTAACCCGAACCGCTGTTGCGGTTCAGGGATCCGCTGAAGGCACGCGTCCAAGCAGGCCGCCATGATGGGAACTGCATCCGAAGCCCACGTTTGCACTGCGGGCGACACTCCACCCAACAGCGCCTCCACCGAAGATGGGCCTAATCCGGCAGCGATCACGGTGGCCGCGCTCAACTCACCGGTGCGCAATTGGACCAGCCACCGACCATCGGGCTGCTGATCGACGGACTGCGCGCTCGTACCGCCGCAGATCTGCACGCCTTCGCAAATTGCCACCTTAGTAAGCGCGTCGTACTAACTGGGACCATCCGTCATCGAGATACAGCACGCCTTTGGCCCCCATCCTCAACTGCTCGATGGCGGCCTCGGCGCTGAGCTGGTCCAGATCGGCGGCGTACGTGCTCAGGCGAGTCATCATCTCCAGAACCTGGCGGACCTCGATTGCAGATGTGTGAACGTCAAGCCACTGCGAAAAGGAGATCTTGCGATGGGTATGGGCTTTGCCGATCATCATGCGCCCCATAGCCGCCACCAGTTCTGCTTTGGCCCGTGTGCCCAAGAGCTTGGTGCGGGCCATCGCAGTCGGCCCGAGGGGCAGCAAGTCCACACTTCCATCGGCCCGCAGAGCCGAGCCGGTGATGACAGGCGACTTGCCCGTGGGGTTCACACCAAACGATTTGAGGACCTTCATCCCGTGCCCTGCGCGGAACAGCGCCCGAGGCCCCTCGTTGCGCAGGTATCCGCTGTGCTCATCCGTTCGGGCCCGACCCCCGAGGGAGGTGCGGGCCTCCAGGAGGGAGACTTGTGCGCCGCCCCGAGCTGCCGTGATCGCCGCGCTGAGTCCGGCCAGACCGCCGCCGATAACCACAGTGTCGGTCGGTTTCGGGCTGTCCGGCCTCGTTGTGTGCACACTTTCCATCAAACAGCCTCCTGATGCGTCGTTGTGACGATCAAGACGACGCAGCACAACGAAATGTGACAGCGACGTTGGTCGTCACACAACGGTGTGGACTCCTAACCTCGGCCCACGAGCCGAGGGTCAGGCGATGAGGCACCAGCCGTACGGTGAACCCATCGCAGCCGGCTCGGCTGGTGTGGGCGCAGTGCCAGTGGCGGCGCCACCGTCGAAGGTCGTCGATTCATCCGCGGCCGTGGCGCAGGAGTCGTCCGGAGTACGTCGCTGTCTGCTCGTCGTTCTCGATGGTGACCTGGCCGTTCACGAGGACCGCTCGATACCCGCTGGCCCGCTGCACTCGGCGCCATTCGCCCCCGGGAAGGTCATGGACCACCTCGTTGGGACCGACACTAAGACCCGCGGGATCGTAGACGATGATGTCAGCGGGGCCTCCTTCACGCAGGGTGCCCCGGCCCCGGAAGCCCGCCAGTTGTGCCGGCAGGGCGGACAGCCGCCGATGAGCCTCCTCGTAGGTGATCCATTCCTTGTCCCGCACGTGGTGGGTGAGCGTCTCCGTTGGATAGCGCCCAGCGGTGAGGAACTTTGTATGCGCGCCGCCGTCCGACACTCCCAGCAGCATGTGCGGATATTGGACGATCTCGCGGAG
>JANYHQ010000706.1 GCA_025358985.1 Acidimicrobiales bacterium | reverse complement strand
TCCCGCACCAGGTTCGGGAGTGGGTCGCTCTTCCACCACCAGGTTCTCGGCCGGTCCGAACTCCGTACACACCACGACTCGCATAGGGCTCACCGTATGCCGAGTCCCCGGGGAGTTTCCTATCCGGTGGGCGCCGACGGTGCCGCAGTGCGTGGTTGAACGGTATCGCCTCCCCCTGAGGGGGTAGCTGCGGTACGTGGTAGTGCGTTGGAAATGGTCCACAAATCAACGGCGATATGGGCGTCTTCGGTGTACACCGCGCTGAGCGGTGACATGGCGGGCCGGGTACTGGCGTCGGTATCGAACAGCGTGATGTTGTTGACCACAATGGTGAGCCGATCGCTCGAGCGCACGATGGTGACCTGATCGAGTGCTCCCACTGGGAAGTATCGGTCGGTGCCGGTGGCGTCGAAGCCTTGGACAGCGTTGACCAGATGACCTACCTCCCAGCCGTTGGTTTTGAGGACGAGGTAGCTGAAGTTGTCGGAGTCGACGTAGTCAAAGATCAGCCATGCGCGCTCCCATTGCGCCGGACTCACCGGACGCAATTGTTCGACGGTCTTCACCGAGAAGCGCAGGGAATAGTTACCCGTTGGGATCAAGGCGTTGCCGCTGACGAGCGCGGCGTGAGTGTTGTAGCCATACGCGCCGTTGTTGAGTACCGGACCAGTCGCCGGTTGGGGAGAGAGATGCAAGGTGTCGGGTCGCATTTCGACGTAGCCGAAGCCGTCGAAGACGGTGCGGAGATAGCCGTACTGGGTGCCTTCGGGGATGGCCGTGGTGTCGGTGACAAAGGGCAGCAATGTGGCCACCATGGGTGTGGCTGGGTTACTGGCCGTGGCTGCCACTGTTTGATCAACCGGAGCGGTTGCGGGTTGGGTGGTGGCGGGTTCGGTGGTCACAGGTTCGGTGGTCGGGGGCGACGTCGTGACCGGTGCAGTGGTGATGGCAGGTGCGGCGGGAGCTTGCTGAGCCTCGGTCCGCGGTGGGTCAAAGCCCCCGGCGGCGGGTGGCGCGGCGCCCCGCGGGTTCACGGCCTGCCCATGAGCGGCGGGCGCCGAGAGCGTCGTTGCGATCATCAACAGCGCGCACATGGCCACGACCCTGGGTCGAGGCAGCGTGATGGGTGACCGGTGCATGTCCATCGATTCGACACGCTGAGTGGTTTTCCTGAGTTATGCAACCACAACCCGTCAATTATCACGCTGATTGATGGACTCCACCTGTTCACTGACCCTGAAGACACCAATGAATCTCTGCTCAGCATTCCCCGGACAAGAATGGGTTCATCGGCGATTCCCGTTTGGGAAAAGTGGCTATTTGGGGATCTACCCCAACAAGAATGGACTTCTGACCCGTTCTTGTAGCGGTGGGGGTGGGGTGGGCCCGGCAGCGCTGCTCAGTGAGCAGATTCGATGAGTGTGCCGTGGCGTTTGGCCTTGTACATGGCCCGATCCGCCAAGATCAGCAATTCATCACCCGACTGCGAGTGCGGATGGGCCCATGCAACGCCGATACTGACTCCCACATGATGCCCATTGTCGGGGGCAACAGTGATGGCGTTGTGGTAGCTACGGGCCACCGCTAGGGCCTCATCGTTGGATTCCACGTCGGTGCACAGCACACAGAACTCATCACCACCGATACGCGCCTGGAAATGACTAGCCCGACCCACACTGCGAATCTGGTGGGCCACCCACGTGAGGACCTCATCACCTACTGAATGACCGTGTGCGTCATTGATCTGTTTGAAGCCGTCAAGGTCGCAGAACAGCACTGCCACCCCGGCCGGAACCGAGCCTTCGGCGTCCAACAACGAGAGTTGCTCCATCAGTGCAAACCGGTTGGCGAGACCAGTGAGTGAATCTTGCGTGGCTCGCCTGCGCAACTCGTGTTCCATCTGCCGGCGATCGTCGATGTTGCGGATATGCACGACTATGCCGCGTACCCCGGAATCGGCTAGCAGGTTCACCACTGTCGCTTCGATCCACACCACCGAACCACCGCGTCCGATCAACCGGCACTCGGTACGTGACATTCCGTTTTCAACTACCAACGCAGTTTCGGCGGCGGCGCACCACAGATGCAGGTCGTCGGGATGGACCAGACCCTCCGACGGGATGGCCAGCATCTCGGCGCGGCTGAATCCCAGCATGCGCTCCAATGATGCACTCGTGTACACCCGTCGCGCTTCGGCGTCGAAGATGGCGGTGGCGTCAGACGCCACTGTGGGCATGGCCGTATAGAGGTATTCGCCGGCCGCCAGGATCCGTTCACTCATGGGCCGACCAGAGATGTCGCGCACAGACACCACCACACCGCCGATGTCAGGATCTTGTAGGCGGTTGACCCCCAGCATCTCGGCATCGATCCACGAACCGTTGCCATGCTGAACGCGCACGATGATCGATTCCGTGCTGAGCGACGGCACCTCGATCTCACGCACCAACTCCAGCACCACTCGCTGCTGGTCCGAAGGGTGGATGAACTCGAACGCTGATCGACCAATCAGATCTGCCACGGCGTAACCCATCCGATTGGTCACCGCGTCGGTGACGTCGGTGATGGTCCCTACCTCGTCCAACACCACAATCACATGCGCACTGGCGCCGATGGCCGCTTGATAGCGCGCCAGGCTGACTTGGCGGGCGTCTTCATCACAGCGAGCTGGCCACGTCG
>JANYHQ010000674.1 GCA_025358985.1 Acidimicrobiales bacterium | reverse complement strand
ACGGGCCTTCGAGTTGATGTGTGACCGGTCCCTCACACGCTATGCACACGGATCGATGTTGGCCGAAAAAGGAGCCATTCAAACGATGATCGCTCAGTCCGCAGCCGAGATCCAGGGGGCTCGCCTCATGACCCTCGACGCCGCCCGGGTGATGGACTCAGGATCTGAGGCCAGGGTGGAGATCAGCCTGGTGAAGTTTCACGGCGCCACCATGTTGCACAACGTCATCGACCGGGCCATCCAAGTACATGGTGCCCTGGGTGTCACCAGTGATACTCCCCTCGACAAGATGTATCGCGAGGCTCGTTACGGTCGGATCTACGACGGGCCCGACGAAGTGCACCACATGGTGGTGGCCCGCAATTTGCTGCGCAACTACAAAGACCGAGCACCCTGGTCATGAAAACCCTGGTCATGACAGATGTTTTGGGTTCATCGTGTTGATCGTGGCCGGCAGTTTCAACGTGGCTCCGGCGGACCGCGACGCATTCATCGCCAGCCGCCACGAGGCCATGCAACTCTCACGTTCGGAGCGAGGGTGCATCGAGTACACCTTCAGTGCCGATCCGCTGGTGCCCGGCCGAGTGGTGCTCTACGAGCGATGGGAGCAGCAACGAGATCTGGACGACCACCTCAGCGCATACAGGGCCCGCACGGCATCGGCGACACCAGGTACCGGGCCGCCGATAGCGGTGCTGTCGTCGGAAATCACGTTGTTCGATATCGCCGGATCCCGCCCACTCGGTTGAATCTCAACACCTGCAGTCACGGGGCGGTGCGCACCGGACCCGCCTGTTGCGCCACCACCCGTTCCCACCGACGCGAGCGTGGGTCGCCATGGCCCACCACGGCCCACTGCCGCCGAAGTGGCTTCACCATCACGCTGATCGACACGATCACGGCAAACGCCAACGCGTCAGCCGCCAGCACTTTGTCGAGGCCGAAGCTGTCGGCCAGGCGACCACTGAGGAGTACACCAACCCCATAACCGGTACCGAGTACCGCGGACTGGATCGACGTGATGCGGGCTCGAGCATGGTCGGGGGCGTCGCGCTGGACCACCGCTCCCAAGCACACAAACAGCCCCAACGTGCAGGCGCCCAGCACCACCACAAATGGAAATGCCACCCACCGATTGGTGGCCTGGGAGTAACCCAAGAGGGCTACTACCGACACGCTGGAGAACACCACCATGGTGCGGGGTCGTCCAATGGCTCCCACCAGAAGGGCCGTGCACATGGCCCCGATCAGTGCTCCGCATCCCTGCATCATCGTAATGACGCTGGCCAGTCCACGGCCCCCGTGCAGCCGCTCCTGAGCCACGATGGGGATGAGACCCACCCACGCTATGAGCGTGGTCTGTAAACACACCAAACCCACCACGGCGAAGCGGCACCCCGGCGTTTGCCACAATGTGTGCGCCCCCACCCGGAACTGATTCACAAATGACCCCCGCTCTCCCACCTGCGGCGCCCGGAACGTTCCTTTCACGGTGGCCACGGCCACGATAAGCACACCAAACGAGAGCCCGTTGATGGAGACAATCCATGACGGGGACAGCAGCAACCCCAACACTGCAGCCAGAGCCGAACCCACGATGCGCCCGGCATTCCACGACACCGCCCCCAACGACACCGCTTTGAGCAGGTCCTCTCGTGGCACCAGCGATGGCATGAGCGCCTGCCCGGCCGGTTGACCAAACGATCCGGCCAGACCCTGTAACGCCACCAACCCGGTGAGCACACTCACGCGGGGATTGGAGCGGGCCAATACTGCTGCCAACGCAAACGTCACCAAGAGTTGAGCGGTGAGTGCGCCCATCATCATCTTGCGTCGGTCGAAGCGGTCGGCCAACACCCCACCAATAGGCGATCCAATACCTTGCGTGGCGAACGCCGCAATACCGATGAGTCCCGTAGCCGTGGCCTTACCGGTGGTGTGGGCCACCAACACCCCCACCGTGATGGCCTGCATCCAAGTACCGATGTCCGACACCACGGCGGCCGACCAGAACGTGGCGAACGAGCGATGACGCAGCACCGTCAAGGGGCTGGATGATCGCATCGCCGACATCCTCCCAACGTACCGCTGCGAGTGGGTGACATCCCCGCCTTTGCTCGCAATTAGTCGCTATCTCATGGAGCGATACCGGTTGATGAGGGCTGTGGTGGACGAATCGTGGGCGGCACGGCCGTCACCACCGGAATTGCTCGGCGCGTCCGTACTGGTGAGCTCAGCATTGATACGCGTGGCCAGCACCTTGCCCAACTCCACTCCCCACTGATCGAACGAGTTGATGTTCCAGATGGCGCCTTGGGTGAACACCTTGTGCTCGTACAACGCCACCAACTGTCCCAACACGTGTGGGGTGAGTTGCGGCGCCATGATGGTGGTGGACGGATGGTTTCCCGCGAAGGTCTTGTGGGCCACCAAATGCTCCGGCACTCCCTCATTGCGAACTTCTTCCGCAGTCTTGCCAAACGCCAATGCCTCGGTTTGGGCCAAGAAATTGGCCATCAGGAGATTGTGGTGCACATCGAGTGGATGATTAGGACGCGCAAAGCCGATGAAGTCACTAGGAATGAGCACAGTCCCCTGGTGGATGAGCTGATAATACGCGTGCTGACCATTGGTGCCCGGCGTACCCCACACCACCGGTCCCGTCTGGGCGGTGACGCCCACACCGTTGCGATCTATCGACTTCCCGTTGCTTTCCATCTCCAACTGTTGGAGATAAGCGGCAAACTTGCCCAACTCATGGCTGTACGGCAGCACCGCATGGGTCTGCGTACCAAAGAAATCGCCATACCAGACGCCCAAAAGGGCCAATATTACGGGCAGGTTGTGCGCAAATGGAGCGGTCCGAAAATGCTCGTCCATGGCATGGAAACCCTCCAGCATCGACCGGAAGTGGTCGGGACCAACGGCAATCATCAGTGACAGGCCAATGGCGGAATCATAGGAATAGCGCCCGCCCACCCAATCCCAGAATCGAAACATGTTGGCCGTATCGATGCCGAACTGCGCCACCTTGTCGGTGTTGGTGGACACCGCCACGAAATGGTGGGGAACGGCGTCAGTGCCCAACGCATCAACCAACCAGGTGCGTGCTGACCGGGCATTGGTGAGTGTCTCGACGGTGGTGAATGTTTTGGAGCTGATGACGAACAGCGTCTCGGCTGGGTCCAACCCGGCCACTGCGCCCCACAGATCGGCCCCGTCCACGTTGGACACAAACCGGCACGACAGCCCCTCTTGGCGGTAGGCGGCCAGAGCGTCATAGGCCATGGCGGGGCCGAGGTCCGACCCACCGATGCCGATGTTGATGACGGTACGTATGGCCTTACCGGTTGCTCCTTTCCAGTCACCGTTTCGTACCCGGGTGCTGAACGTGGCCATCTGGTCCAGCACCACGTGCACATCGCTCACCACGTTCACCCCGTCAACCACCAGCGTGGCATCACGAGGCATACGCAAGGCCACATGCAGAACCGATCGGTCTTCGGTGACGTTGATCCGCTCGCCGGCAAACATCGCATCGATCTGGCCCCGCAGCTCGGCAACCTCGGCCAGCTTCAGCAATGCGCCAAGTGCGTCAGCATCCATGAGGTGTTTGCTGTAATCAGCAAACAGGTCCACCGCTTGGAGCGCGAACGTGGTGCCCCGATCCTCATCAGCAGCGAACAGGTTCCGCAGATCAGTGGCCTGCAATCGTTTGAAGTGGGCCTTCACCTCCAGCCAGGCGGGTGAATCGATCACAGTGGGGGTGGTTGGTCCAGACATGGGCCCATGATGCCTCGTTCTCTGAACGGTCGGCGCCTCATGTGTCGGCGTATATGTGGTGACCGCCGATACGGCGCCACCGGCGATGGAAGGCGACCGGCATGGGGTATCAGCAAGTGGCTACCAGAGGGCCGGTATCGTCAGCGGGTGCTGAACCCCGTACTGCCCAGACGAGCGCTCTACATGGCCTCGTTTTTGTTGGCCTGCGGGGGCGGCATGGTTTTCTCCCTGCTTGGTCGACTGCAGGACAAGTACGGGTTCAGTACCGCCGGACTGGGCTTCTTGGCTGCGGCCACCTTCATTGCCGCCCCCATCGCCAATCTTGGACTGGCGCCGCTCGGTGATCGTGGCCACACCCGTGCGCTCATCGCGTCGGCGCTGGTGTTGGGCACCGCAGGCTCGGTGTGGTTTGCCTTTGCCACCGAACTGTGGCAATTCATAGGGGCACGTACCATGATCGGTTTTGCATTCGGGTTGTATCAACCAGCGTCGCGCGGACTCATCCTGCGCAACGCAACAGCGGTGGGTGACGGGGTAGGAGTGGAATTGGCCCGCTTGAGTGGTGTGGATACCGCAGGTTTCACCATCGGCCCAGCCATCGGGGCGTTGTTGGTGAAGTTCCTAGGACTGCGGGCTCCCTTTCTCTTCGTGGCCATCGCCCTGCCCATTGCCGGCTTTCGATTGTTGACGCGCTTACCATCGCGCCCACCGAACGGTTTCCCGACCGAAGAACTTCCCACCCAACGACTGGCCCTCGATCTGCTGCGCGATGCCAAAGTGCGCATTGCTGTGCTATTGGCCATCGGGAACTTTCTCCCCGTGGGGGTATACGACTCACTATGGGCCAGGTTTCTCGAAGATCGAGGAGCCAGCACGTTGTTCGTGGGGTTTTCCCTCAGCTTCTATGGCATCCCGTACGTTTTGGCAGCCACGCCCGGCGGGCGTTATGTGGACAGGGTGGGGCCGCTACGGGCCATCAAGGTTGCCATGATCGGGGTCCTGCCGCTGGTGGTGTTATACGGCATCATGCGCAACCCCTGGCTCATCGCCATCCTTGCTCTGCTGGAGGCGTCCTTTGGTGCCATTGCCCAGCCTGCGGCACAGGCCGCCATGGCCGCGGCCTGTCCTGGCGACCGACTGTCCGCAGGGCAGGGTCTGGCCTCGGCCGCAGCATCGCTGACGGCGGCCGCAACTGCGCTGATTGCCGCGCCCACGTATGCGCGCATAGGGCCGACCGGGGTGTTTGCTGGTGCCGCCGTCGGCATCGCCGTAGTGATGTTCTCGGCCCTAGCCATTGCTCATCGTATGGGGTGGAACGCCCGAATACGGCCCTTGGCCGTGAAATAATTGCTATACACCCGGGAGAACACGGGGTTCTGCCCGGGTGTATCGCAAATCAGTTGAGCTTCTGGATAAGACTGTTCACGCCCGAGCCTTCAACGAAGAGCGACCCGGCCTCGGCCACCATGGAACCGAATTCCGCGTCTGTGGTCATGAAGTGTTGGAGGGTATCCAACTCGGCCATGGAGTCGGCACCTACCAACCATCCAACCCCACCATAGGCACCAAACACACTGGTACCAAAGGCAGTGGTGAGACCGGTGGTAGCTACGCGTGTTTGCGTCTTGACCCCGAACGCCACCGCCTCAACAATCTTGCCATTGGCCGGCACCGCCACGGTCGAACTGTAGAAATGCCTGGTGGTCGGCGTCATGGCTGACGATGACACGATGTTCACCAAGGAATCCTCAGGGAGACCGGCGAACAGCGAGGACGCCTTTGTGGTCATTTCCCCGTATCCGGGATCGGCTGCCAGTTTGGCCGTGAGATCACCGAGATCAGCCATGGAGTCAACACGGGTGGTCCAATGGATGGTGCCGACAGGCGCCCCGAAGAGCGTGGTAAACACACTGAGATCCCTGCCGGTTATCTGTGTGACCTTAGCGGCGATTGCCACGGCAAACTCCATGGCCGGCTGGATATGAGCTTGGTGGACAGTGCTCGTTCGGCGGAAGATGTACATCGGGTTCACTCCTTGATAGTTGTAGTGGTGGCTGAATGCGAGGCCTTTTCTGCTTCACCCACGGTGCACGCCCCCGAAGCACCACGTATGGTCACTGTGGACACTCCTTGGAGGCGGTTCCATGACGTGGATCACACAACCCAAAACAGTTACCGATCGTGACCTCAGCCTCGGTCAATTCATCGCTGAACGTGGGCAGTTACGCCAGCTTCAGGCCGGACAAATGCTGTTTCATGAGGGCGACTCATCGAATGCTGTGTATGCCTGTGTCCGTGGGCGGATCAATGTATTCATCACTGCTCCCACGGGCCGATCCGTGATGCTTGGTTTCAAAGTAC
The DNA here is from genome assembly GCA_025358985.1 of Acidimicrobiales bacterium. Classification (GTDB taxonomy): domain Bacteria; phylum Actinomycetota; class Acidimicrobiia; order Acidimicrobiales; family JANYDT01; genus JANYHQ01. Next base: position 101 of record JANYHQ010000674.1, on the reverse strand, counting down.
CCACACAAGCATTCGGGGAGTTGTCGGCCATTGATGGAGGCAAACGCTCTGCCAGTGCAGTGGCTGTGGGGCCGTGCGCGGTCGCGCTGATGACCGGTGAC
>JANYHQ010000650.1 GCA_025358985.1 Acidimicrobiales bacterium | reverse complement strand
CAACGGCCGGGTTCACTACGAACAAGTCGGTGACATCAAAATCCTTGCCAAGCGACCCAGTGGTCATTATGAATTGACGATCGTTCGTCGCTAAGAATTGGGCGATGTTTGACCACCCAAGCCACTGCTTCCAGCGTTCGGCAGCGCCCGGGAATCCGAGCTCTGCGCCATCCGGAGTGATGGCGAGAGCAGTCCATCGCTGTTCACTTGGGCCACCTCCGCCTCGCAAGTCCAAGACCGCTGCAAGCTGCCCAACCAACGCCACCGCACTTGTGGTTGGTCTCAACTCGGTAATGCGTTCGCCTGTTCTCGACATCGTTGCGATTGGTTCGCGAAGGAAGCAATGCAGAGCCCGGACTAGTCCTTCGTCATCAACAAGAACTACACGGTCCTTCGCAGTAGCGGCAACGGCGGAGCACGCCAGCTGCTCCCACTGCACCCGATCGGGAGCCCTCAGGAATTGCACTAACTGATCCATGGCATTCATGCCGGCGACCGCTCCGGTGAGGGACCCACCCAAATCCTGCTGCAGGCGCTGGATGTCGTTGATCACATCGATCGGGAATAACCCACTCGGCCTTACGCTGCGCTCGACGTCGGCCGTTTGGGCCTTCGAGAACGCCCAAACATCGGCCCAAGTGAGGCTCCACACCAGTCGGCCACTGGAACGCAGGGCATTTCGCTTCGTGGCGTCGTCGGCCAAGCGGTCGTGTTCGGCTGAGGCGTGGTACTGCTCACCGTCGACAAAGACGGCGATCTCTTGCGGAGCGCCATCGAGACGGGAAAAGGTGAAGTCGGGTCGACACGCAATACCGTTGGCCACAACATCCTCCTGCTCACGGATACGCCAGCGCACTACGTCTTCGCGAGGGGCACCGTCGGACGTTATGGTCTCCGTATCGATTCGAAGCTCGAATCCGTAGTGTCGTCCACCGGGCGCAGCCGTGATGAGTACATCGTCGCGCTTGGCATCCCAGGCCACCAGCGCAGCACGGAACAGTCGCTCCAGCTCGGACTCCTCGAGCTCATCGATCTGTAGATCAGCGACGGTTGCCACCGGTTCGGTGGCCCAATCGTTGAGCAGCTCGTCGAGCTGCTCCAACGCCAGTGGGCGCGTCACCAGTGACACGTTCGGTCGTTCCGTGACACCGAGCAGGCAGCGGTGACATGCCAACAAACCCTCATCGGCGCACTGACAAGAAGCAATGAGTGCGCGGGCACCGATCAGGATGGCGCGCAACCGGTCCGGGTCGGCGAGCCGATCGAGGTAACCGGTGCCGCCGGGAATGGTGTCGTAGAGAACAACGAAACGACGGCGGACTCCCTCAAGGGTTGTGCTGCCCCCGGCTGTAGCGGGCATGTCGGCGGTGACAACCCGCAGATGGTCGGGGTCGCCGCCAAAACTCGACCGCAGACCAAGCCGGAGGATGGCCTGAAACGTCGCCAGTCGCTCCTGAGCTTCCACGATGGCCACCGGCACCAGCATGCGGATGGCGTCGGTGGTCAGTTCATGCACCAACGACAGCTCCTCCCACTGCTCCTTAGCTGAAGACCGTGTTTTGCACCACCCCAGATGCCGGGTATCTCGCCCCGGCGCAATTGGTCGTGCTCCCTTCACGATGCCGCAGTGACGGCACGTCAAGAATCGCGAAGCAGGAATCTCCAGGCCCGAAACCTTGATCGTTTCGCCCGGGCGTTCCACTTGCCCGAAGTTGAGGAAACGTATGCGGGTCTCACGTGCCAGCTCGGCACCGAACGTAACGTGCAGGTGCTTGAACGGCTTTTCCACCTTCGAGGGATCAACGTCGACCGTCGTAACTCGGGCGAATCGCTCTCGTTCACGTTCGTCGGTCTCATCGAACACGCGAGCTTGCTCTTCGGAATCGAAACACATGACCCTACGCACACGTAGCAGTTGATGACGGGCACCAAGATCTGCGATCCCGACGCTTGCGCATCGCGGACACCGAGCCCACGTCGTCTCCAGGACGTCAAGAGCCCCGAACCCGCAGTCGGGACACAGGCGCCACGTTTCCAGAATTGGGTCCGTCGGCGTTCCGATGTCAAGTGCATCGATGAGGAAGCGATGTCCTTTGGCATAGTAGATGTTCCCCGGGGCGAATTCGCTGAGCGCAAACTCGGCCGGGCGATCGAAGCTGCTCTCACTCCGGAACTTCTCACCGTCGCTGTCAACACCCCACAACACTGCGTCGAGGCGCACCGTCTCATCTGTCAGGGAGTAGTTCGGAAGCAGGCCGAGACGCTCCAGCGCCGAGTAGGTGTATTCGCCACGAAGCTCGGTGATCCGGCGACCCAGTACGGCGCGTTCCCCGCGCAGGCCACGCAGATCATCGTCCTGCTCATGTTCCAAAACCTTGAGAGCAGTGAGTTCCTTGACCCTCTCGTTGATCCGCCGAACACGGTTCTCCAGGTCGTTGACCTGTTCCTGCCAACGCCCGCCAGCCAACTTCACACTCTGTGCCAATCCACCAGCTGCAAATTCCCGCACTAATTCGAAGGTTGAGGCACTGAGTTCTGCGGCAAACAACGCAAGGAATTGCTCGACGTGAAACGGCTCGAGCTCGCTAGCGCGAATGACTGCTCCCAGCCATGTCACCTCCGGAGACGACTGAACCTTTTTGCCGAAGACGTCTGCTATTTGATTTGGCGCAAGCGGTGCATCGATCAGACCTTTGGCAGTGCGATCAAGCAGAAAGGCCAGATACTGACGGCCCAGAATCTCTACTGAGTCGAGGTGACATGAGGGCGGCCGGATCTCACCAGCGATCATGCGTAATGGATCGGCGAGGAAGTAAAGGCTGGTGGGGTCGCTCCCAGCAAAGGTGGTCACCAGAGCGTTGCCGGTCTTGCGGCCGGCTCGACCTACCCGCTGCACGTACGAGGCCGTACCGCCACGAGGTATAGACGTAAGCATCACTGCGCTCAAGTCACCAATATCGATGCCCATCTCCAAGGTAGGAGTGCAAGTCAGCACATTGGGGTCGTCGGGTCGCCCACCTGCCTTAAATCGCTGTTCTACGAGCTCGCGTTCGTTGCGACCCAATTGTCCGGTGTGCTCTGCCGCGACCACCCGTCGAGTGGAGCCGGATCGGTACAACGATCGGTAGAACGAGGATCCTTCGAAGAGTGCAACTTTCAATGTCCCTGTGCATCGGAATTTAGGGCACAGCGCACCAACCCAGTGCGCAATTGTGTCAGTGGGCGCCGCAAATCGGTGCGAACACAGCTCACACCGCAACAGGCTGGGAGCAGGGCGTACGGCGTGCGCCGCCAGATCACTGACTTGGTCGGCAATGGCGGGCATGTCGTCCTCGCTGTTGGGGACATCCTCGACAACAATACGGCGAGGGTCCACGCCGTACACCAGAGCGCCGGACTTCGACATGCGACTGGTGATGACATCTTCCTGAGCCAGTATCGCAAACGTCTTGCGGTTGACCTCTGAGGCGTCCGCCGCTTCCACTCCCAGCGATCGCGTGGCCCAGTCCACCCACCATGTACGCGCCGCCGTCTTGGCCAGCGTGTCAAAGCTGGGCCCCCTCGCCGTGTCGTTGACGAAGGTGGGCCTTGACTGCCGGTCGGTAAACACTGGCGCCCCCTCGCTTCGGCCGCCCCAAAGGAACCATGTGGCACCGTCGTTGGCAATGTATGTATCCAACAGTGGGTCGAAGATGGCCCCCCGAGTGCGGAGTCGCTCGACAAGCCCACGCACATATCCGGCTACAGGATCAGGGCCACTGTCGGAATCGTCGGGAAGGGTTGCGAACATAGTGCGGCCGAGGACGTGATCGATTCCCTCCCGCACAACCGTGAACACTTCGTCGGGCCGCGGTATCAGGACCGATGCCGCTGCTGAGCGTGTGAGCTCGAGTGTGCGCCCAACTCGGCTGAGGAGACCGAACTCGAGCGTCGCCTCGAATGACAGACGTGCCGATAACAGCGCCGCCCCCGCCTTCGAAGGCTTGTCGGTCCACAACGTCTTTACCGCTGGGTGCGAC
>JANYHQ010000638.1 GCA_025358985.1 Acidimicrobiales bacterium | reverse complement strand
CGGCTGTGGCCTTAGGTCCGGTTGGCGAAGGGGACTGGGACTACTCGGTACTCGTTTGGTACCCAAATCCCGGTGCATTCGTGGACATGATGAGCTCCGCCGAATATGCCGAGGGCAATCTCGACCGGGAAAACGGCACCGAGCGCCACCTCATCATGGCTACTCATATGGAGTACGCAAAAATGGCACCCACCGTTTAATCTGCTGACGAGTTAGTTTGTGTAGCTAACCAACAGCATAGAGGTAGGCAATGAATTTCACCCCCTTCCGGCGCCAAGACATGGAAACCGTGCAGGAGTTGCTGGCCGCCGATACTCGGCCGGTGCCACCGCCGTTGTTGGAGCATCATCCGTCCACACTGGGCTCGTGCGACGTGTCCACCGAGTCGTATCTGTCGGCCGACATCCACCGCCTCGAAGTGGAACACATGTGGAAGAAGGTATGGCAGTGGGCCTGTCGTCTGGAGGAGATTCCCAACGTCGGCGACCATATCGTCTACGAGGTGGCGGAACTCTCGGTGATAGTGATCCGGGTGGCCGACGGTGACTCCGACGGCGCGGTTAAGGCGTACTACAACGCCTGTTTGCACCGGGGCACGCAACTACGGGTGGATGACGGAAACGTGCCGATGTTGCGCTGTCCATTCCACGGTTGGACATGGAACCTGGACGGCACACTGCAGTGGGCGTCGTGTGATTGGGACTTTCCGGAGGTCACGCAATCACCGGAGCATTTCGCCCTGCCGGAGGTCCAGGTGGGTACGTGGGGTGGCTTTGTGTTCATCAATTTCGATCCGCACTGCGAGCCACTGTTGGCGTATCTGGAAAACCTGCCCGGGCACTTCGAGCACTATCCCCTCGACAACCGGTTTCTGGCCATCAATGTGCAACGAGTGATGCCGGCCAACTGGAAGGAGGTGATGGGTGCGTTCATAGAGGCCTACCACTCGGTGGTCACCCATCCCCAGATCCTTCCCTTCACCGGGGACGCCAACACCCAGTACGACATCTACCAACGGCACTCGCGCATGATCACACCGTTCGCCGTGGCTTCGCCTCATATCGGCGGCAAACATTATGAGCAGGCCGAAATCGCCAAGGTACTGGCCGCCTATCGCGGTACCGATGCCGAAGACGTGGTGCTTCCCAAGGGAATGTCGGCGCGGGCCCACGCCGCCGAGCAGTCGCGTCTGCGTATCGGGGCCATTGCCGGGGCTGATCTCAGCAACATCTGCGACTCGCTGATGGTGGATGCCATCGAGTACTTCATCTTTCCCAACTTCATGCCGTGGGCGGCATACGGCTCGGCCATCCAGTATCGCTTCCGCCCCAACGGCAATGACGTGAACTCAGCAATCATGGACGTGCAGATGCTGATGCCGTTCGAGGGCGATCGCCCGCCAGCGGCCAAGGTACACAAGATTGCTGCCAATGAACCGTGGACATCAGCGCCGCAATTGGGTGGGCTGGGTGCCATCTTCGAGCAAGACACCTCCAATTTGGCCAGGGTGCAGCGCGGCTTGCAGGCATCCGCCAAGCGCACCGTCACCTTGGGTGCCTATCAGGAAGCGCGCATACGACACTTCCATCGCACGCTCGACTCGTACCTCGTCGTTTAGCCTTCCATCGCTGGAGATTGGCTGACGGCTCGGGTGCGAGCCACCAACACCGCCCGCAGCAATGAAGTCACGTTCGCCACGTTGCCAACCCGGTACTTCGCTTTGGTGTCGCCCCCTCCTACTTTCACCGACACATCAGCATCTGTCAGGACGCCAAAGCCGTATTCGTCGGTGACGTCATCACCCATGAACAACACACTATGAGCCCCTACGAAGTGGCGTAGCACCTCCAGAGCCTGCCCCTTGTCTGCGCCGGTAACGGAGTACTCCACCACCAGTTTGCCTTCGGTCATCTGCACCTGGTGGGAATACGAATCTCCTGCTCGCCGGGCCAACTCGGCGGCCTGAGACTGCAGAGACTCAGCCACCATCCGGTAATGAAATGTGACCCCCCCCGGCTTGCGCTCCACCAGTGCACCCGCAAACTCAGTACCAACTACGCCGAGCTTGGCTGAGAGTTCGGCCAGAACCTTACGCTGGGTCGCTGTGATGCCATCGATCACCGGCCGCTTGAACGAGTCATCGAATTCCGCCCCATGACTACCCACAAGATGGATTGCGCCCACCGGGGCCATGAAGCCCTCCAGATCGGCCAAGGACCGTCCCGACACCACCGCTACATGGGTATTGGGCAATTGTGTTAGCGCATGCAATGCCGCCAGCGAGCCGGCGTCACCAGCCGACATGCCGGGATCGTCAACCAGGGGCGAAAGCACACCGTCGAAGTCCGACGACACCAGCACCACATCAGCGCGCACAAAACGCTCGATGCGCGCCAGCAACGCCGGATCGCGCACGCCTAGGGCAACACTCATGAGCGTCGTCGCTTCTCCAAGCGTTGGATGAATCCCAACGCCCAGGCATGTACATCTCGTTCCTTCACCAGTGCCCGCAGGGAGCTCATACGCCGCTGCTGTTCATCCGGCGACATGGCCAGAGCCGCCACCAGCGCCGCCTTCACCCCGTCTATGTCGAACG
>JANYHQ010000633.1 GCA_025358985.1 Acidimicrobiales bacterium | reverse complement strand
GGTATCTCATAATATGAGACACCCCAAAGGAGTACCCGTGGGCCAGACACTGAGTGAAAAACTATGGGATCAGCACCTGGTCCGCGAGGCCGCCGGTGAGCCCGATTTGCTGTTCATCGACCTGCATCTGGTCCACGAGGTGACGTCGCCCCAAGCCTTCGACGGGCTCCGTATGGCGGGGCGCACCGTACGTCGCCCGGAGCTCACACTGGCCACCATGGATCACAACGTGCCCACCGACATCCCCGGGCTCAACATGTCCAACATCAACCTTGTCACCGACGAAGTGTCGCGTCAGCAGATGCAGAAGTTGGCGCAAAACTGTGCGGAGTTCAACATCACACTGCATGCCATGGGTGACTCCGGTCAAGGCATTGTGCATGTCATTGGACCCGAGCAGGGATACACGTTGCCGGGCATGACCATCGTGTGCGGCGACTCCCACACATCCACCCATGGAGCGTTCGGCGCATTGGCGTTTGGCATCGGCACCAGCGAGGTGGAGCACGTGTTGGCCACCCAAACCCTGCCCCAGACCCGCCCCAAAACCATGGCCGTCAACGTGGAGGGCAACGTGCCTGCCGGTGTCACGGCCAAGGACATCGTGCTGGCCATCATTGCCAAAACGGGCACCGGCGGCGGCATGGGCCATGTGATTGAGTACCGCGGCTCAGCCATACGCGCGCTTTCGATGGAGGGTCGGATGACGGTATGCAACATGAGCATTGAAGGGGGAGCCAAGGCTGGCTTGGTGGCACCGGATCAGATCACGTTCGACTACGTCAAGGGTCGCGCCCATGCACCAACGGGTGACGCTTGGGATGCCGCCTTGTCCGACTGGAAGCAGTTGCGTACCGATGACGATGCCGTGTTCGACAAGGTGGTGGACATCGACGCCACCACCCTGGAACCGCACGTGAGTTGGGGAACCAATCCCGGCCAAACACTGCCTATCAGCGCCACCGTTCCGGACCCGTCGTCGTACACCGACGCGGTGGAACGAGATGCGGCAGAGCGAGCGCTGGTGTACATGGGACTCACGGCGGGCATGCCCATCCGCGACATCGAGGTCAACACCGTGTTCATCGGCTCGTGTACCAACTCACGCATCGAGGACTTACGGGCCGCCGCCGCAGTGTTCGATGGCCGACAGGTGAAACAGGGGATCCGAGCCATGGTGGTGCCGGGATCATTTGCAGTGAAGGCCCAGGCCGAAGCCGAAGGACTACATCACGTATTCACAGCCGCAGGAGTGCAGTGGCGCGAGCCCGGCTGCTCCATGTGTTTGGCCATGAATCCGGACAAGTTGGCGGTGGGCGAACGGAGTGCTTCCACCAGCAATCGCAACTTCGAAGGGCGCCAGGGCCGCGGCGGACGCACCCATCTGGTGTCGCCGGAAGTGGCCGCAGCCACCGCCATCGCCGGACACTTCGCCACGCCATCGGATCTCTAGGAGCCTGCCATGCAACCTGTGAACATCATCTCCGGTACGGCACTGCCGTTGGATCGTTCCGACGTGGACACTGATCAAATCATCCCGTCGGACTGGTTGAAGCGCATCGAACGCACCGGTTTCGGCAAGGGCCTGTTCAGCGAATGGCGCGACGACCGCAATTTCGTCCTCAACCGGGAGGAGTATGCCGGGGCATCCATCCTGGTGGCAGGGCCCAACTTTGGTACGGGATCTTCGCGCGAGCACGCCGTATGGGCACTGGAAGACTACGGATTCAAGGCCGTGATATCGCCGCGCTTTGGCGACATCTTCCGCAACAACTGCACCAAGGTGGGCTTGGTGCCGGTTCAGGTGAGTGCAGTGGTGGGTGAGAAATTGTTGCGGGCCGTGGAGGCGGATCCCACCTTGGAGATCACCATCGACGTTGAACGCAAATTACTCAGCGCGCCTAGTATTGGCTTGGAAGAGTCATTCCCCATTGATGATTTCACTGCGTACCGTCTCATGAATGGGTTCGACGATGTGGGCCTCACCATGCGCCATCAAGACATCATCACCGCATTCGAGGCCACGCGCTCCGCTTGGCTACCCGCCTCCTGATCTCACCCCACGAGGCGTTCGATGACCTGCGCCACTCCGTCATCGTCATTGGACCCGGTGACCTCATTGGCCATGGCCAGTACCTCGGCATGAGCGTTGGCCACCGCCACGCCATGGCCGGCCCATTCCAACATGCTCAGATCATTGGGCATGTCGCCGAAGGCAACGACATCAGCAGCCGTGAGCCCGGCTTGTTCGGCAATCCATTGCAGCGCCTGGGCCTTGCCGGTACCGAGTGCGGTGATCTCGATGAGCCCATCGGCTGACGAGCGTGTGGGCATCGCCAGATGGCCAATAGCCTGCGCGCATATGGCCAACAATTCTTGGCCGGTCATGTCTTCTTCGCGCACCAACAATTTGATGAAGGGCCGCTCTGTGAGCACGTCGATGGGGGCCACGACACAGCCGGGTGGCACCACCCATCGCGGTTTGTACTTGGGGTCATGACCGAAGAAGTCAGCACCGTCCACGGCGAACGTGACCGTGGGTACCGCCGCCAGGATGAGATGCACCACCTGGGAGGACATTTCCGGGAAGAACAGCGTTTCGTGCAGCACTTCGTCCGTGGCCAGGTCGATGACCAAGGCCCCATTGGAAGTCACCGCTAGGCCATGGTGTCCCACTTCGGCGGCCACCGGATGCACCCAGCGGGTGGGACGACCAGTGGCGTACACGAACGTGCCTCCCGACCCCACCAATTCAGTGATGGCCGCGCACGTTCGAGCAGACACGGCTCCATCGCTACGGAGCAGTGTTCCGTCGAGATCGGAGGCCACCAGCAGAGATACCACGGGGCGACACTACGCCGGGTGCGCGCACGGTGCCTCCGAAGAACGGTTCAGATCTCTGCGATGGGGTCCACGCCGGTGATACCCGGGGTAGCGCGCAGCGCATCAAGAACGTCTGTAGGTACAGGCTGATCAGAGGCGATGACCATGAGTGCTGACGTGTCATTGGGAGTACGACCCAACGCCATGTTGGCGATGTTGACCCCATGCGCTCCGAGGGTGGTGCCCACCACGCCGATCATGCCTGGACGGTCGTCGTTACGCACCACCAACAGGTGCCTCGACGGCGGCACCTCCACGTCGTGATCGTCCACCATCACAATGCGCGGCTCGCCCCGCAAGCCCGCCAACGTGCCCGCTAGCGAATGACCGCACGTGGAACGCAGCGTGATCATGTTGCGGTAATCACTGGATTCCACACTCTTGGAGTCGCTCACCACGCATCCCATCTGCTCTGCCAATTGCGGAGCATTGACAAACGTCACCGACGGCCCCGGAGCACCGGTGAGCATCCCTTTGAGCACACTGAGTTTAAGAATACGCGTGTCGTAGTCGGCGATCTGGCCTTGGAACAGAATGTCGACACCCTTGGGGACACCGTTGCAGATGCCAGTGAGCAACCGACCCAGACGCTCGGCCAACGGCAGGAAGGGGCGCACCGTCTCCGATGCTTCGGCGGCGCTCACGTTCACCGCGAACGGCACGAACTCTCCGGCCAACGCCAACTGCACCATTTCGGCGATGGTGTCGCCCGCTTTGTCTTGCGCCTCGCGGGTGGACGCCCCCAGGTGCGGGGTGACCACCACAGATGGCAGCGTGAACAGGGGCGAGTCGGTGATGGGCTCTTCGCTGAACACATCGAGTCCGGCGCCGGCGATGACACCATCACGAATGGCCTCGTACAACGCCGTTTCGTCCACGATGCCGCCGCGGGCCGTGTTGATGATGCGCAGATCGGGCTTGGCCGTACGAAGCAACTCGGCCCCGATGAGACCGGTGGTCTCCTTGGTCTTGGGCAGATGTATGGAAAGGAAGTCAGCGCGTTTCACCACCTCGGCCAACGGCAGCAATTCCACGCCCATGGCACGGGCCCGCTCCTCACCCACGAACGGGTCGAAAGCGATGAGGCGCATGCCAAAGGCCAGACAGCGCTGAGCCACCAGTGCTCCCACCCGGCCCAATCCCACGATGCCGATGATCTTGCCGTAGAGCTCCACGCCCTCCCACTTGGACCGCTCCCATTTGCCTTGTACCAGCGCGCTGTGGGCTTGCGGGATGTTGCGGGCCGATGCCATCAACAAGCCCATGGCCTGCTCGGCGGCGGAGATGACGTTGGACTGTGGCGCGTTGACCACCATCACCCCGTTGGTGGTGGCATGCGCTACATCCACATTGTCGAGGCCGATACCGGCGCGGCCCACCACCAGCAGGTCGGTGCCTGCGTCGAGTACGGCCGGGGTCACCTTGGTGGCCGAGCGGATGATGAGCGCATGGGCGCCCACGATCTCGGTGAGTAGTTCCGCCGGGGTGAGCCCTTCGCGCACGTCGACCTGGTGGCCGGCCTTGCGCAACTGCTCGAGCCCTCCGTCGGCGATGGTTTCAGTGACGAGGATGCGTGCCATGGGCCGCTCAGGTTAGGCGGCTCCCCGCTTGACGTTTCATTCACCCAGGGCAAGCGCGGCAGGGGCGACCGCGGCATATCGGCACGCAACCTGACCGCTCTGTGTAGGAGTCCGGGGATTTCGACGTGAAATGGGCGCTCTGAGCGATAATTTGACGCCCCGCCCGTGCCGATCTGCCGCGATCGAGGGGTCAGCAGTTGGGGGCGACGTCGGCCATGATCCGGCCCAGTACGTCGTCTCGTTCGGTGACGCTGCGGAAGGTAAACCCCGGCACGATGAACTCGTCCACTCCGGCCGCTGCGAACAACCGCATCTGCTCGGCCACCTCAACTGCGTTGCCAATGATCATGGGACGCGGCGCCGGGCCACTACGCAGTTTGGCGGCCTGCTCGGCGTCGTCGGTGAGGAACAGCAGTGCCACTGCCGTTTTGGTGATGGTGGAAGGGTCACGCCCCAGATCCGCACAGTGGCCGTTGAGCACGCCAATCTTTTGGGCCAACAACTCCGGGGTGCCCCATACATTCCAGGCCTGGGCGTACTGGGCCACGATACGTAGCGTGCGCTTCTCCCCGCCTCCGCCGATCAGTAACGGGAGCGGTGACTGTATGGGTTTGGGATCAAGCGGGGCATTGGTGAGTTGCACATGCTTACCAACCAGCGTGGTGCGTTGCTCGGTGAAGAGTGATTGCAACGCCGCACAGGTCTCCTCCAGCCGGTCGAAGCGCCAACCGAACGTGTTGAACTCGATGCCGTAAGCAGCATGCTCGTTCTCCTGCCAGCCCGCTCCGAGGCCGAGCGTGAAACGGCCGTTGCATACGTGATCGATCGTGGCGGCGATCTTGGCCAACACCGCCGGATGACGATAAGTGTTGCCTGCCACCATGGTCCCCAGGCGAATGGTGGGTACCGCCGCTGCCACCGCTGCCAGCATGGTGAAGGCCTCGTGTACAGGGCCGTCGGCCGGCTCCGGGGCATTGGGCATGAAATGGTCGGCGTACCAAAAGCACGAATACCCGAGATCAGCGGCCGACTGGGCCGCCGCCCTGGTGTCGTCCCATGACAGGGTGTTGGGGGTCCAATAAGAGAAGCGCATGGACGCACCGTAGGGCGAACCCATGTCTGCTTACGAACCAGCGCAGTTACAGCGTGAGGGCTCGGACGAACTCATTCGTCAGGGTCTTCGCCGAACTGCCACTCCGATTTGTTCAACGTACGGCGAGCTGCGGCGGTGAAAGCGGGATCTGTGGCAACTGCAGAATAAATACGATCGAGGAGCCGAGTGATCTTGATGTCTTGGGCTTCGTTCGACATAGCTACTCCCGGAGGAGGGCGTTGATGCGACCAACGCCCTCGATGAGGTCATCGTCGCCCAATGCATATGCTAAGCGCGCATAGCCTGGTGCTCCGAAGGCTTCACCCGGCACCACGGCCACCTTGGCCTCGTCGAGGATGATCGCGGCCAATGTCAGCGATGAGTCGATGAGCTTGCCCCGCACCGTACGACCAATGACACCCTGGACCGATGGGAACGCATAGAACGCCCCCTCTGGTTCCATGCACGTGAAACCCGGTACCTCGCTCAGCATGCGCTGCATGGTTTGGCGACGTCGGTCAAAGGCCACTCGCATCTCTGCCACTGCGGTGAGATCGCCAGTGAGCGCGGCCACCGCCGCCTTCTGGGCAATATTGTTGACGTTGGATGTGGAATGACTCTGTAGGTTGGTGGCCGCCTTGATGACATCGGCGGGGCCCACCATCCACCCCACTCGCCAACCGGTCATGGCATAGGTCTTGGCCACCCCGTGCACGATGACGACACGATCCGCCAGTTCCGGAACAAGGGTGGCAATGGACGAGATTTCGCGGCCCCCATAGAGCAGGTGCTCGTAGATCTCGTCGGTGACCACCCACAGCCCCTTGGACACCGCCCACCGACCGATGGCCTCGGTGGCCTCAGCCGAGTACACCGCTCCCGTGGGGTTGCTGGGTGATGCCCAGAGCAACACCTTGGTGCGAGGTGTGAGCTTGGCTTCGAGTTGGTCGATGGTGACCTTGAAGCCACTGTCGATGCCGGACTCCACGTACACCGGCACTCCGCCCGCCAACACGATGGCCTCGGGGTAAGTAACCCAGTACGGCGCCTGTACCAGCACTTCGTCGCCCGGGTCGAGTAACGCAGCAAACGTGTTGTACACGGCCTGTTTGCCCCCATTGGTGACAAGCACTTGTGACGCCGTGGCCGAGTAGCCACTGTCACGCTTCGTTTTCATCACAATCGCTTCCTTCAAGTCCGCAAGCCCGCCAGCCGGGGTGTAGCGATGCATGGCTGGGTCGTGGCAGGCGGCGATGGCTGCTTCCACAATATGGGCCGGTGTGGGGAAATCGGGCTCCCCCGCGCCGAATCCTATGACCGGCTCACCGGCCGCTTTCAGGGCCTTGGCCTTGGCGTCAATGGCCAGGGTGGCGGACTCGGCAATGGCGCCGATACGGCGGGATACGCGGTTGGTTGGGCTCATAGCGTGGCTCAGCCTGTCACCTCTCAGTCGTTGTCAACGGCAGCATTTCCAATTCGTTCAACTCAGGGTCTCTTAGGATCTGCGGTTGTGGCCATCCCCGACATCCGTATCCCACTCGACCTCCTGCCCGTAGACGGACGCTTTGGTTGCGGCCCTTCCAAAATCCGCCCCGAAGCAGTAGCGGCGTTGGCGGCAGTGGGCACCACTTACCTCGGCACATCGCACCGCCAAGACGGCGTGAAGGCGGTTGTGCGCCGGGTCCGAGCGGGATTGCACGACTTGTTCAACCTCCCCGACGGCTACGAGGTGGCATTGGGCAATGGTGGGTCCACGGCATTCTGGGATATCGCCACGTTCGGTCTCATTGCACAACGCAGCCAGCATCTGGTGTTCGGTGAGTTTTCCTCCAAGTTTGCCGAGGCGGCCGGTGCGGCGCCGCAGTTGGGTACGCCGTCGGTGATCGAGTCGGCAGTGGGCACGCACCCCGAAGCCACTGCTGAGGACGGCATCGACTCGTACTGCCTCACCCACAACGAAACGTCCACCGGGGTCGCCATGACCATCACCCGCCCCACTGGCACGGCCGCCGCCAACGATGAACTCGTGGTGGTCGATGCCACTTCGGGAGCCGGCGGCTTGGCGGTTGATGCATCGCAGTTCGATTGCTACTACTTCGCTCCGCAAAAGTGCTTCGCCTCCGATGGTGGATTGTGGTTGGCCCTGTTGTCTCCCGCCGCGGTGGCCCGTATCGAGCGCATCAAGGCCAGTGGTCGGTGGATGCCCGCCTCCATGGATTTGTCCATCGCATTGGACAACAGTCGCAAGGATCAGACATACAACACGCCCTCGTTGGCCACGCTGTTTCTCATGGCCGAGCAACTCGACTGGATGAACGCCCAAGGCGGGTTGGGCTGGACAGCGGCGCGCTGCGCAGAGTCGGCCACGGCCATGTATTCATGGGCGGAACAATCCCCCTACGCCACCCCGTTCGTGGCATCGGCCAGCGATCGGTCCAACGTGGTGGCCACCATCGACCTCGACGGTGTGGATGCCACCACCGTGTCGAAGGTGCTGCGGGCCAATTCCATCGTGGACACCGACAGCTACCGCAAATTGGGCCGCAACCAACTACGCGTGGCCATGTTCCCGGCCGTGGACCCTCACGACGTCCGTCAACTCACTCGCTGTGTCGACTATGTGGTACGGGCACTTAGTGCTTGAGGTGGCCACCACCCCCAACAAGAATAGGTCATTGGTGGCTACTTGTTTGGGAAGATCCCCAAATAGCCACTCTTCCCAAACAAAGTCCCCGTTCTGACCCATTCTTGTTGGGGAAGATGGGGCCCTGGCCCGGGTTGACACTCAAGACTTACCGCCCGGTTCACGAACGCCACCGCTGGTGAGATACGTGAGGGCGAAGTAGCACAGGATGCTGACCGGCATGAGAGCTCGCACCAAGCCTGATGCCGCCCCCGGCCCAGGTCCCGACGCCGTGGCATGAGCCCACAACAGTGGCCCTCCCACCCCAATCACACACAGCAACGGCGACAGCGCGGAGCGACCAGCGGCGAGTTCTGGTGACTGCAACACCGTGGTCATGTCCGGTGGGCCCATGGCCACGTTGATGGCCGCCCCGAGCACTCCGGAGACGGCCCAACACACCAGCAGAACCGCGGCAAACCCAAACGCTCGTGCACCATGCCCGTCCAGCACGGCACCCAGCGCCGCTCCCGGAATACCGAGAATGAATACCACAATCATCGGCACGATGACCTGGCGGTTGGCCAGACGCCCTCGATGACGGGGGAAGCCAGCCAGCAGATTGGGATGGTCGGCATCTTGTGACAACGCTTCCACCGCATCCAGGCCGGCAATGAATCCGCACAGGCCCGCCACCGCCACCACCGGAAGGATTCCGTCCCACGCCCAATGCACCGCCACCCCGCTGATGATGCCGAGCAGCACCAGCCGCCATATACGTGAGAGCGGCCATCGAGCCACGCTGCGGATGCATCGGACAATGACCGCACCACTGGCCCCGGATCGACCCTTGACCTTGAACCACGGACGACTACGTGGGTGCTCCGATGCAATTTGGCGACGCAATAATAACACCGCACGCAAATCCTGAGTAGTGACGGCAAAGCGCAATTGACTCACCAAACGAGCCCGGCGTAGAGCCTGCTCCACCCGAATCTCTCCCACCAAATATACGGCCAGCGCTATCAAGGCCACCACGGTGATAAGCGCGCTGAGTACTGGACCAACACCGGTGGAGTGCTGTGGATGCATGGGGCCGATCGCCATTGCTGCCAGCCCGGAAGTAGGTGCCCAGGGAAACGACACAAACACGTCCGCTGTCGCCGCCGCCGCTACTCCCACCACGGCCACGCGTACGGGGAGCGCCGAACTGGTGTTGCCGGCCGAGCCCGTGGCCACCGACATCCACGTGAGCCCCACCAACGCACCCACACCTGCGGCACTCAGCATCCACGCCACTGCCGAACCGCCAAGGAATGGTTCCGCCAGGCGCCCCACTACGGCACCGCCGATGGCACCCACACCAAGCCCACGTCGGAACACATTCACAAGCGGTCGCCGCAGCACCATGGCGGGTGGAATGGGGGCGCCCAACAGGTACTGCACATCAGCCATCTCCAGTGCCACGGGCCCGCCCCGCTGCCCGGACCGCAATGCCAGTACCAACACCGCAGCAATGGTGGCACCAACGGCAGCCGGTCCACCGGTACGAACATGGCCCAGAGCCGACGGGTTCACCGTTCGCTCGCCCAACACCGTGGCCAGGTACCACACCAAGCCACCCA
>JANYHQ010000628.1 GCA_025358985.1 Acidimicrobiales bacterium | reverse complement strand
ACCAGCCAGTCGCCGCTACCGCCGGCCAAGTTGGTGCAGGGTCCGTCGTGGGCACCGGGGACGGCCAGTGCATCGCTGCTGTGTCAGGGCGCCATAGTGAGTGGAGGGCATGTGGAGCGCTCCATACTCAGCCCCGGCGTGTACGTGGACGACGGTGCGGTGGTGAGCGATTCCATCATCATGAACGGGGCCTTCGTGGGGCCCCGGGCTATCGTGCGTCGAGCCATCATTGACAAGAACGTGGTGATCCCGGCGGGCGTACAAATCGGGGTCAACCCCGATCACGACCGGGCACGCGGTTTCACCATGTCTGACGAAGGTGTGGTTGTGGTCGAAAAAGGCCGCCTGATCGAGCCATAAATCCTCGATACAGACGGCCTCTGGATGACTCAATGATCAGTGGTTGTGGATGAGCACGCCGCGCAGGTTGAGGCCTTCGTGCATGTCCTTGTAGCCCTGATTGATGGTGTCAAGTGTGTATGTCTTGGTGACCAACTCGTCCAGCTTCAGCTTGCCGTCCTGATACATCTGCAACAGTCGCAGGATGTCGCGCGACGGCGACGACTCACCGAACAACGAGCCCTGGATACGCTTTTGGAACAAGGTGAGTTCACCGATTGACACGGGGATGCCCACTTCGGTGAGATCGCCCAATCCGGTGACCACCACGGTGCCCGCTTTGCGGATGGCACTGAAGGCCTGGCCCACATGTTCGCCCTTGGTGACCCCCACGGTGACAATGGCGGAATCGGCGCCCTGGCCGTTGGTCATGGACTGGGCCAACGCGGTGGCTTCCTCCATGGACGCAACGGCGTGCGTGGCCCCGAACTCCATGGCCTTTTCGCGCTTCAATTCGATGGGATCAACGGCAATGACGTTGGATGCGCCAGCATGGGCCGCACCCTGAACGGCATTGATGCCAATGCCGCCGATGCCCATCACCACCACCGTGTCACCCGGCTGCACCTTGGCCGAGTTCACCGCTGATCCCCAGCCCGTACCCACGCCGCAACCCACCAGGCAGGCCTTGTCCAACGGGATGTCCTTGGGGACCTTGACGGCGGAGTCCACCGAGATCAGCGAGTACTCGGCAAACGTGGAGATGCCGCACATCTGTCCTACCGGCTGACCATCGAGGCTCATACGGTACGAGCCGTCGGGACGGGCGCCGGTGAGCAGATTGGCGCCCAGATCACACAGGTTTTGCATTCCGCTGGCGCACCACCGGCACCGGCCACAGCCGGGTAGGAACGACATCACCACATGATCGCCCACCTCGTAGCCGGGTGTGCTGTCGCCGACGCGCTCCACCACACCAGCGCCCTCGTGGCCGCCTGCCACCGGGAAGATACCGAAGGGGATGTCACCGGTACACAGGTGATCGTCGGAATGACAGAGACCTGAAGCCACCATACGGATAAGCAACTCGCCACTACGGGGCTCCTCAAGATCCACCTCGGCTGTCTCCCACGTTCCTGGGGTCTGTCTCAGGATGGCTGCCTTCGTCTTCATATGGGCCGTTCCTCCGCTTGTCTCTCCGGTCGGCCTGTGCCGACCGTCACGATGTGTGGACCATAGGTCCAGATCGTGGGCTGTGTTTCACGCGGCGTTGGTCGGTGAGCCAGTATGCGGCGATGACCATTCAGATCGATCCTGAAAAGCAATCCATCGACCTCGGTATCGTCATCCGAGATTCCGAGGCGTCGCTGGCCTTCTACCGCGACATCCTCGGTCTGGAGCATGTGATGGACATGCCGATGCCTATTGGTGGTGGGGGAGTGATGCACCGGATGAAGTCGGGTTCGGCGACACTGAAGTTGGTGCGCTTCGATACGCCGCCCACAGTGTCCAATGCGCCAGGCCCGATCCCAGGGTCCATTGGGCTGCGGTACTTCACCATCTGGATCTCCAACCTCGATGAGGCAATGGCCCAGATCGAGGCGGCTGGCTACGCCGTGTCCACTCCCATCGTCACCGTTCGCCCCGGCGTGCGAGTGGCCATCGTGGTTGACCCTGATGGCAACCTCGTGGAGTTGCTACAAAACGGATGAGCTCAGGCGCGCTGGGGGAGCAGATAGAACACCGCCAGCACCGCGAACACGGCCAGACTCAGCACCGGAAACCACACGGCTACCAGCGTGGCCGCTGAGTAGGTAGGGAGCCCCAGAAGATTGCGACGCATCCCCGCCCGCACCATGGCTTGGGTCACCTGTGGCTGGCGCAACTCTGGTCGTCGAGTGAGGGCCCACCACAACCAGGGGAATACCAGGCTGGCGGCCACCATGGTGCCCCCGAACAGCAACACCGAAGTGCGTTTATCGTCGAATGTCCCCTTGGAAATGTGCTCGCCCACGATCTTGGTGGGGAAGGGGATGAAGGAGATCACCAACAGCATCGACAGATTGGCCACCAGGATGGTGTGATCCACACTGTGAACGACCTGCAACATGTTGTAGTGGTTGATCCACATGATGCCAATCACGGCGAAGCTGATGAGGAACGCCACATAGGTAGGCCACGCCTGTCGAAGTCGCTGGGCCAGC
>JANYHQ010000604.1 GCA_025358985.1 Acidimicrobiales bacterium | reverse complement strand
GCTCCACCACCACCAGCAGCATCACAACACCCCTAGTTCCACCAGCAGGTCCACCACGGCGGGGGCAGCGTCAGGGCCGGTACCGAGCACCACGGTGCTACTCGGCTTCTCCGGTGGACGATCGAGATGTACCAGCGTCTGCCCTCCCACAGCGCCTGCCGGTGACACCCTGTCAACCGATACCTTCTTGGACGCCAGTCGACCCTTCATCGTGGGGTACCGAGGCAGGTTCAGCCCCTCCTTGACGCCAAGGACGGCCGGAAGGGGCAGGCGGTACACCTCCACACCTCCGTCGGATTCACGACAGGCTTCCACCGCCAAGTCTTCGGACACCACGATCTTCTTCACCCCGTTGACCATTGGTCTATCCAGTGCTCGGGCCACGCGCACCCCCACCTGGAAACCACCGGAGTCCGCCGATTCATTGCCGAAGAGAACGAGATCAAACACGCCATCAGCGGCCTCCATACCCTGAATGGCAATGGTAAGCGCGCGTGCGGTACGTTGCGGATCCCAGTCAGATCCATCGGTAGCCAGCAGTACGGCGTGCCCCACTCCGATGCTGGCGGCATAGCGCAACTGTTCCTCCGCCTCACCTGCACCGAGGGTAAGTACCGTGGCGCTACCTCCATGGCGCTCCACCAACTGCACCGCTTCCTCCACCGCACATTCCTCGTGCGGACTGGTGGTGAACCCGAGATTGGCACTGTCCACCGCCAAACCGTCGGCGGTGATGTTGATACGGGCGCCCGGGGCCGGAACCCGTTTGACGCAGACCAGTATCCGCATGGTGAGTTACTGCTTCATCCGCGCATCATCGGGATCAAAGGCCGGTGTAGAGCCGGCCGAAACCACCGTGACCGGGAACGGTTCGTTCATGTACATCACGCTGAGTTTGGTGCCGTTCACGGCGTGCTCGGGAGGGAGATAGGCCATCAGCAAATAGCAGCCGAGCGACGGCGCGGCACCAGCGGTGGTGACCCGCGAAACTCGGCCCTTGGTATCAACGATGCGATCACCGTCCAACGTGAGAATGGGCTCGTTGCCACCTGTGGGGTAGCGCTTCATGCCGCTCTTCGATGTGTGATCGTCGATGCTCAGTGTGCAGAGGATGCTCGATACTGGAGCGGCCCGAGCGGCAAGATATGCAGACTTACCAATAAAGTCCACACTTTTCACCTTGGCACGGGCCAGACCAGCCTCCACAGGCGAATACTCACTCTCGAGCTCCGCGCCCATCAGCCGATAGCCCTTCTCTAGACGTCCAGTGACGGCGTAAACGCCAATGCCCACGGGCACCACATGGTGTGCTTGGCCAGCGTCCCACAGTGTGTCCCACACCCGCAGACCATGCTCCATCTTGGTGTAGATCTCCCAGCCCAACTCGCCGACGTACGAGATGCGGAACATGGTGCACGGGATGCCATCGATGAGCACCTCTCGAACGCTGCCGTACGAAAAAGCCTCATTGGACAAGTCTGATGTGGTCAGCGATTGCATTAGGTGGCGAGCTTTGGGACCCCATACGCCAATGGTGCACAGTGAGCTGCTCATGTCGGTGAACGTCACCGAATCGTCGGTAGGCAAATGCCGTTTGAACCAGTAAGCGTCACGACCACCGTCGAACGCGCCGGTGATGACTCGGTAATGGTGCGGTCCAAGTCGCATGATGGTGAGGTCACAGCGAAAGCCACCGTCGGGTGTCAGTAGCGGTGTATAGGCGGATCGGCCAACCGCCACATCGATGTTGTTGACGGTGAGGTGCTGTAGATAGTCGACCACGCCGGGTCCGGTGAGGTCGAATTCACAGAACGCAGTGAGATCCACCATGCCCACGTTGTTACGCATCGCCAAATGCTCGGCGTTGATGATGGGCGACCACCAGCGCCCATCCCACTCGTGCTCACGGGACTCGCATTGATCTGCATACTGAGCAATGAGGTGCTCGTTGGACGCGTACCACTGGGGACGTTCCCAGCCACGGGCATCGAAGAACACCGCACCCAGCGCTTCTTCACGAGCGTAGAACGGACTGCGACGCATGTTGCGATTGGTGGCCCACTGCTCACGAGGGTGCACGATGCCGTACGTTTTGTTGAAGTGCTCGGCGCAGCGGGCCAAAATGTGATGCTCGGTGCGCTCGTGGGGATAGAAGCGGCTGATGTCGCTGGAGTGCGGCTCACATACGTGCGGGTAGCCGTACGTCATCCATTCGGCCACCAGCTTGGCGATGCCTGGACCTTCCTTGATCCATACCGCGGCCGCTGACCACAGGTTCTTGACCTCGATGGTTTCCCCCAGCACCGGCATGGCATCAGGCGTCAACGACAGCAGACCGTTGATGGCGTACTTGATCTCAGCGTCGCCCAACATGTCCATCAACTCAATAGCCTGCTCCATCTGAGGATCGAAATCGTCGTAAGTAAGCGGCAGCTCGGTGGGTGACAGCGCCGACTCTTCATTGGAGGGAATGTCGTTGGGATGCATGAAGATTGGTCGGTGCGCATACGATCCCACTTCCATCGAACCTGCCGATTGGCGCTCGTAACAGAACGTGTCCATGTCGCGCACGATGGGGTAAGCCACCTCGGCATTGCTCTGCTGCAGGATCTCGATAGGACCCACATCGGCCATCTGATGCACGGCGGGTGTGAGAGGGATGGTGGCACCCGCCATCTCTGCAATTCGAGGACTCCACACTCCGCAGGCAATGACCACCGTGTCCGCCTCGATCCTCCCCTTGGATGTCACCACTGCCTTGATCACGCCATCGAGCACTTCCATGTCGAGCACCTCGGTGTTGGCAAACACTTGCAGCACGCCTTTGGCGGTTGCCTCCTCACGCAACAGCGTGCCGGCCCGCAGCGAGTCCACCACGGACACGCTGGGCGTGTAAAAGCCCGCCTTGATGATGTCAGCGTTGATGAACGGCACCAACTCTTTGACCTCGGCTGGTGTCAGCAGCGACGCCTCGATGCCCCACGCCTTGGCCGATGTCATGCGCCGATTGAACTCCTCCACGCGTTCGTCGTTACGGGCTACCTCGATACCACCGCACGTGGTGTTGACACCCAACTCGATGTACTGGCGCTGGCTGTCCAGCGTCAGCAGCGCCATCTCCTTGTTGTGATCGGTGGGGAAGATGAAGTTGGAAGCGTGACCGGTGGAGCCGCCCGGGTTGGGCAGTGGCCCCTTGTCGATCAGGACGATGTCGGTCCACCCCAAGCGGGCCAGGTGGCCCACCAGACAGTTGCCCACGATGCCAGCACCAATGACCACGCAGCGGGCGTGGGTGGGAAACGCCGGGCCGGTACTGGGTGACTCGCTCAACGGATGCTCGCTTTCGGCTGACGTAGCCGTCGACTCAACCTTTGACGGTGGTCCACGGTGCGGAATCGTTCTGTTCTACGGAACAGCTTACCGGTGTCAGATTGCATCCGCCTCGGACCCCGGCCGACTGCAATACTCCACCCCATGACCACCGGGACCCGCCACTACGACTGGATTGCCCATCATCATGAGTTGCACGGTGACACCCCGGCCATCCACGACCTCGGTACGGGCCGACGACTCAGTTACTCGCAGCTGCATCAGCGTACCGACCAGTTGGCGGCTCATCTGCAGTTGCTCGGTGTGGGCAAGGGTGAACGAGTGGCAATGCTGGCGCCCAACGGCACCGAGTTCTTCGAGTTGCAGTTCGCGTGCGGGCGAATTGGGTGCATCGCCGTCCTGCTGAACTGGCGCCTTGCTGTTCCCGAGTTGGAATACATCCTCAATGACAGCACCCCATCGGTGCTCATCCACGACGTCGAATTCAGTGCCGTAGCTCAGGATCTGGCCTCTCGCTGCAACATCAACCACCTGTTGCAAATCGACACCACCGCTGGTCATGCCAGCCAGTACGAGCAGGCCTTGACTGCCGCCCAAGATCCGCACTGGATCACGCTCGACCATGACGACGTGAGCACCATCATGTACACGTCGGGCACCACCGGTCATCCCAAGGGCGCCATGATCACCCACGGCATGACCTTTTGGAACTGCATCAACCTGGGAATCCCAGCGCGCATAACATCAGAAACAGTGCAACTGGTGGTGCTGCCGTTGTTCCATACCGGCGGACTCAATTGCTACGCCAATCCAGTGTTGCATGCGGGTGGTTCCATTGTGGTGGCCAAAGCCTTCGAACCGGGCCAGGCCCTTGAGATCATTGGTAACAAGGCGTACGGCATCACCCACTTCTTTGGCGTCCCTGCTCCCTATCAGTTCATGATGGCGCATCCCGAGTTCGAGTCCACCGACCTGTCCCGCCTACAGGTGGCCGGTGTGGGCGGAGCACCATGTGCGCTTACCATCATCGAGACGTGGGCCGGGCGCGGGGTGGAGATCGTCCAAGGGTTCGGTATGACCGAAACCAGTCCATCCGTCACCATGCTCGACGCCGCCGATGCCATCCGCAAGTTGGGGTCGGCGGGTAAGTCCGTCATGCACTGCGAGGTGCGCATCGTGGCCCCGGACGGAACCGATGTGGCCCCCGGCGACGTCGGAGAACTGTGGACCAAGGGACCCAACATCACCCCCGGCTATTGGAATCACCCCGACGCCACGGCGGCGGCTTTCGAGGACGGCTGGTTGAAGTCCG
>JANYHQ010000542.1 GCA_025358985.1 Acidimicrobiales bacterium | reverse complement strand
GTCGCACGATCGTGCGGTGCCCCTCGGAATTTCGCGACCACCTCACCTCGTAGCAAAACTCGTGGCGGGCGACGCAATTTTGCGACAAGTTCGTCCGGGACCCCACAGCGACCCCTCGGAATTTCGCGACCACCTCATCTCGTAGCAAAACTCGTGGCGGGCGACGCAATTTTGCGACAAGTTCGATCGGTGAACCTTCTGGCCAGACTGCCTTACGGTTGCGTGATGCCATCGCCCATCAAAGTCACGTTCGCCGCGGGTCTTACCGGGCGCTGGAAGATCGAGAGCATCGCCCCCGTGCGTGGCCCGCGTTGGCGACGGCCGAGCGGCTCGACGTCAACGAAGGCATCTCTCCCGATCTCCCGTCGACAGGGTGGGCGCTCACCGGGGTCACGAGCAACGAGCGATACGTAGAGCGGGAGGAACGAGTGTCCCTCACTACTGTCCAGGAGGGGCTCGGACGTGAGCATGCCACCTGCGCTGCGCTCATCCCCATGACAAAGTCGGCCGCCTGGCGGGACCTCACACAGGACGTTCGACGGGAGGTGCTCGAAGCGCAGTCGCACCACATTGCCGTGGGTCTCGAATACCTCCCCGCCATTGCCCGTCGCCTCCACCACTGTCGAGATCTAGGCGGCGAGTTCGACTTCCTCACATGGTTCGAATTCGCACCTCACGCCGACGGTGCGTTCGAGGAGATTGTGGGTCGACCTGCGGGCCACTGAAGAATGGACATTTGCGGAGCGCGAGGTGGACATCCGCCTGACCGCTGACGCCCAAACCCGCGACGATGATTGTTGAGAGAACTGATGATCGCAGCTGATGACCCACTGGCACTGAAGTGCAACGCGCGCTTGCCGAACGCGGACTACGTGGAAGAAAGCCGCCAGATCTCCTGATTGCTGCGCAAGCCGAGCGGCGTGGTCTTGTTGTGGTCCACTACGACCACGACTTCGACTTCGACCTGATCGCATTGATCACGGGTCAACCCCACGACTGGATTGTTCCCCGGGGAAGCATCGACTGAACAATTCAGGGGTGCCCGGGGAGCCTCGGGCGGAAACGGAGGTGGCGCGGTCGTGAAGAACACGCATTGGTGGAGTTACGCCCCGTAGAGAAGACGTAAAGGGTCTAGGCCAGCGACCCGAAACGCGATTCAGTGATGGGACCGTTCCCGAATCGAGGCATCCATCATGAAACTGCAGCCATCCGTCCGTGAAGATCAATGGATCGGGGCCGCCGGAGGGGTGGTGGTAGTAGTGGCCGTGGCAGGACTCTTGGGTGCTGCCCGCGATCACATCGGTGTCACCAGTGGTGCACTGACGCTGGCGATAGTGGTGGTCCTGGCGGCGTCTGTGGGTGGCCGCGTGGCCGGGCTGGCGACTTCATTGGTGGCCGCACTTTCGTTCAATTTCTTCATGATTGCCCCGTATTACACGTTCCGAATTGATGCCAGCGCAGACTTCGTCGCCGTCGTACTACTGGCATCCATCGGTGTGGTGGTGGGCATCGGGGCAGAACGGCGCGGCATGGCAGGAGAACGAGCGGCAGAAGACATCGCTGCCATCGACGCCCTGTCGAACATTGCGGGCTTGGTGGCCCAGGGCTGCAACCGAGACACCGTGTGGCTGGCGTTGCAGAAGGAACTCGGCACCATCGTGGGGGCAACCACACTGCATTTGGTGGACGACCCCAGCGATCCGAAAGTTCGCTTACTTCCCGTGCTCGATGGCCGAGGGACTTTGCACCGACCTCGCGATCGTGAATCAAGTGGCCACGTGGTGCGCCATTTCCGCTATACCCGCCGCGGGTTAAGCCTGCCGGTAGAAGGGGTCGCCGTTGCGCTCACCACTCATGGCCACGCCCGTGGCAGCGTGGTGATCGACACCGATCCAGGCGTAGGGAGTTCGCTGGAACACCGGGTGGCGGCGGTGGCAATGATCAGGCTGTGGTCGTTGGCGCCCTAGTTCAGCCCACGATCCGCGCCGTACGCAATGCCGCAATGTCCTCGTTGCTGTAACCCAACGACAGCAGTACCTCGTTGGTGTGTTGTCCAAGTAACGGGGACTCTTTGCCCAAGCAGCCACCACCATCGCTGAGCCGAAACGGAGGTGCCACCACCGGTACTGGTCCAGCCACTCCTGGCACTGTAGCCAACTCCATCAACTCCGACGAGATATGCGGGTCGTCAAGGGCCTGTTGCGGTGAGTAGAGCGGTCCCGCTGGCACGTTCCCATCCGCCAGCTCCGACAGCACCTCGGCCGTAGTTCGCTGAGCACACCAAAGCGAAACCAACTCGCTGAGGGCAGGACCATTGGCGCCGCGTAGGTCATCAGTTGCGAATCTCACATCGTCGGCCAGTTCCGGTTGACCGATGGCTACGCACCAGCGGCGAAACATCGGATTGCCCACCACCTGCACAATGACGTGACCATCTCTGGTGGGCACTATGTCGCTTGGTCCGGCCCCCGGATGGCGATTTCCGGTGGCCTGGCGGCCCACCGCGGTGACAGCCTGCTCAGTGAGCGCGTGGCCGCTGACGGCCAGTGCCGTACCCAGCAGGCTGGCCTCCACGTGCGACCCCAACCCCGTATGCGCACGTTGCATGAGGGCACCCATCACCGCAATGGCCAGATTGCCGGCGGTGCCGTAGTCCACCCAAGGAACAAAGCTCTTCATGGGATCCCCGCGGTGCCCGCTGAGGTAGGTGGCACCGCTCATCACCTGTCCGATACCGTCGAAGCCGAGGCGACCGGCATACGGCCCCGTGGAGCCAAATGTGGTTGCAGTGGCCAGCACCGCCCGAGGATTGGCTGAGTGCACCACATCCCAATCCAAACCCATGGACACC
>JANYHQ010000530.1 GCA_025358985.1 Acidimicrobiales bacterium | reverse complement strand
GCCCAGCCCAGCACGCTCCGCAGCAATGCGAACCAGCGTGTTCTTGTACACCTTGTACTCGGCACCAGCCGGAGCCAGCGCTCGACGCAGATTGCTGATGGAGCTGACGCTCATGCCGCGATATTCGGTGAGCAGCACTGCATCGGAGCGAGTGATGGCCTGGTGGATTTCCTCCACAAGAGCAACTTTTTCTTTCCGTGGATGTTCCATGTGTTGTGTTTTCCTCCCTTCGAGCACATCAGGGCGCCGCACGCATCGTGACGACGCGTCGACACCCCGGTACATCAGGAGGTCGCCTCGTCGGGCGGGCCATGAGGGCCCTTTAAACCGCCCGGAGGCGGTACCAGATGTCTGCAGCGCAGATTCAGTTGTAGTGACTTGCCGCTGACGCTACCCGCTCACGGGCCGTTGCTTAGACGATCTCGTCTTCCTTCAGACGACCTGGGTCCACCCGCACCCCCGGGCCCATGGTGGAGCTGACGGTGATGCCTCGGATGTACTTGCCCTTGGCGGCTGACGGTTTCGCCCGATTGAGCTCATCCAGCACTGCCTTGAAGTTCACCGACAGATCGGCGCGCTCAAAACTGGCCTTGCCCAATGGTACGTGGATATTGCCGAACTTGTCGGTGCGGTATTCCACCCGGCCACCCTTGAACTCGGCCACGGCCTTGGCCACGTCGGTGGTGACCGTTCCGGTCTTGGGGTTGGGCATCAGACCACGAGGACCAAGCACTCGTCCCAAGCGACCAACCATGCCCATGAGATCGGGGGTGGCAATGGCCAGGTCGAAATCCAAGAAGCCGCCACTGACCTTTTCCACCAGGTCTTCGGCGCCCACGATGTCAGCACCCGCGTCGCGAGCGGCTTGGGCCGCTTCGCCACCTGCGAACACCGCCACCCGGATGGTTTTGCCGGTACCGGACGGTAGTGCCACGGTGCCGCGCACAATCTGGTCGGCTTTGCGAGGATCCACGCCCAGTTTGACTGCCACTTCGACGGTTTCGTCGAACTTGGCCCCAGCCAGCGATTTCACCATGTCCAACGCTTCGGACGGAGCATGGAGATGCTCTCGATCAAAGCGCTTCATTGCATCGATGTACTTCTTGCCCTTCGCCATATTGGCTCCCTCGCCTTTCGTTCAGCAGCGCCGGGGCGAGGTCGTCCCCGGATGCGGTTGATTGTGAAACAGGTGCAGGTGAAACTGGTGCAGGTGAAACAGGTGGTGCTGTTAGTCGACGACCTTGATGCCCATCGATCGGGCGGTACCCATGATCTGGAGCTTGGCCGCCTCGATGTCGTTGGCGTTGAGGTCGGGCATCTTGGTAGCGGCAATCTCTGCCACCTGGCTCATGGTGAGTTGACCCACAATTTCCTGGCCAACCTTGGATGCGCCTTTGGCCACCCCGGCTGCTTTGCGGATGAGCACGGGCGCCGGTGGGGTCTTCAATACGAACGTGAAAGTACGATCGTTGAAGACAGTGATTTCCACTGGCACGATGGTGCCTGCCTGAGACTCGGTGGCAGCGTTGTACTGCTTCACGAACTCCATGATGTTGAGACCATGCGGACCCAGAGCAGTACCAACCGGGGGTGCAGGCGTGGCCTTTCCGGCGGGGATCTGGATCTTGACGATGGCGGTGACTTGCTTCTTGGCCACGGCTGGTTTCCTTCAGTTCTGCGGACGCGTAGGGAGAAATTACGGGGTGGGGGCGGAGGCTTGGCTGGAGTGTTTTAGAGCTTCGCCACCTGGGCGAAGTCCAGCTCGACCGGGGTCTCACGACCGAAGATGTTGACAAGCACCTTCAGTTTGAGAGTGGTTTCGTTGATTTCGGCGATGGTGCCAGTGAAGTCGGCAAAGGGGCCCTCCTTGACGCGGACACTCTCGCCCACCTCGTACTCCAGCTTGGGTTTGCCCTTCTTCGGCACGATCTCGCCGCCTTCGATCTTGACTTGGAGGATGTTCTCCACTTCCCGGCGTGACAGGGGTGTGGGTTTGGCACCCGAGCCCACGAAGCCAGTGACGCCCGGGGTGTTGCGCACCACGTACCAACTGTCATCGTCGAGTTCGAGGCGAGCCAGCAGGTATCCCGGAAACACCTTTTTGGACACGATCTGCTTCTTACCGTTCTTGAACTCGACGACCTCCTCCATGGGGATCACCACTTCAAAGATCCGCTCTTCCATGTTCATGGAGGCGATGCGGCTCTCGAGGTTCTGCTTCACCTTGTTCTCGTACCCGGCGTAGCTGTGGATGACAAACCAGCTACCGGGTCGGTCATACGGGCTCTCGAGGATCAGTACAGGCTGGTCGGGGGACGCCTCCACTACGGGGGCGTCGCTTTTACCGGTCTCAGCCGTCGTTTCGGTTTCGTGAATCAGATCGTCACTCATAAGTTCTTTCCGACCTCAGCGGAAGAGGCTGTAAACGCCCTTGGCAAAGCCCAGGTCGAGCACAAAGACAATTGCCATCATCACCAGCAACATCACAATGGTGACGGTGGTGAAGTTGATGACCTCGGGACGAGTGGGCCACGCCACCTTGCGCAGCTCCGCCAAGACTTCGCGCAGGAACTGGCGAGGCGGGGTACGAGCGGCCTTGGCGCCAGGCGTCGGTGACGGATTGCGTTCGCGCGGCGCCGGAGTTCCGTCCGCGCCGATCTCGCCGCTGCGTTGAAGCATTCGCTTCGTCTCTCGGTTCATCGGCTGCGTCATGGCTTCGTTCCCAGTTGGGCGGAGGATCTTGAGGTGAGCGTAGGTGAGGGGACTGCGTGGTTGGACGGTGATCGAATCGAATTGCAGGGCACGAGGGACTTGAACCCCCAACCCCTGGTTTTGG
>JANYHQ010000502.1 GCA_025358985.1 Acidimicrobiales bacterium | reverse complement strand
ATGACCTCGTCGAAGATGAGATACGCACCGTGCTGATCGGCCAGCGCTCGGAGCCCCTGGAGATATCCGGGCTGGGGAGGATGCACCCCACCGGCTCCCTGGACCGGCTCACTGATGATGGCCGCCACTCGCCCGGCGTGTTGGGTGCAGGCGGCGCCGAGCGCGTCAAGGTCGTGCTGGGGCACCTGCACAACGTCGGCCAGCATGGTGCCGAAGCCCGCCTGGTTGAGGGGCAGCCCGGTGGCGGCCATACCGCCGTAGTTGACGCCGTGGTAGCTCTGAACCCGGCTGATGATGACCGTGCGCTCGGGATGCCCGGCCTGGACCTGGGCCACGCGGGCCAATTTCATGGCAGTGTCCACCGCTTCGGACCCGCCGCTGGTGAAGAACACGCGGGACTGGGCCATGGGGGCCAGCGCCGCCAACTCGGCGGCCAGTTGCTCTGCCGGATCATTGGTGAAGATGTCGAAGGTGTTGTACGCCTCTAACTTCATCATCTGCGCGCTTACAGCCTCGGCAATTTCCTTGCGACCGTGGCCCACGTTGCAGTACCAGAGACTGGCCATGCCATCTACATAACGTTTGCCGGTGTCATCGAAGATGGCGGCGCCCTCTCCCCGCACGATGTTGATGAAGTCCGACGGCACGGCTGCGGGTCGGGCAAACGGATGCAGGAATGCTGATGGTGTGGAACTCATTGGCCAGGGACCCCCCATGCGTAGCTCTCCTTATGGAGACGCAGATACATGAATGTTTCGGTTTCGCGTACGCCCGGGTACACACGCACCGTTTTGTTGAGCACCTCGATGAGATGGTCGTCGTCTTCGCATACCAACTCCGCCAATAAATCGAAGCTGCCACCGGACTGCACCACATAGGTGACCTCCGGCAGTTTGGAGAGAGCCTCGGCCACCTTGGTGGCATCACCGTCGATGCGCATACCCACCATGGCCATTCGCCGGAATCCCAACTGCAACGGGTCGGTGACAGCCACGATCTGCATGGCCCCATCGTCGATGAGGCGCTGTACCCGTTGGCGCACTGCCGCTTCGGACAGCCCCACGGCATCGGCGATGGCGGTGTAGCTACGCCGTCCATCCTTTTGCAACTCGATGATGATGGCTTTGTTGATGTCGTCGATGGGTTCGTGCGCAGGTCGCCGCTTGGGGCGACGAGCGGTTGAGCCCGATGAGGCGGAGGGGGCCGCCGACTGGGAGCGGGTGCGGTTGGGCATCGGGGGCAGCGTACGTGCGTGCGGCGTACCGGACGCCGATACTGGTGACCCGACCGGTGGGCGGCCGCTACTCAGCGGTGATGGCTGCAATCGCGCCGTGAGCATGTGCAGAGGATATTGCGAATCTCGTGGTTGCGATACCCCAACTCTGCGCAAATCATCAGATTGTTCGGCTAACGAAAGGGGAAGCGCAGGTCACGGGTGGGCTTTTCCCCGACAAGAATAGGTGCAAACGGTGGTCTTGTCTGGGAACGTACCCAAATGGCCCAGCTTCCGTGACAAGATCAAGGAGTGACCCAGTCTTGTTGGGCTTGTAGGGGTTGGGGTCGACGGGGGCACCGCAGGGCCCGAACCGCCGCCAGGGTGGCCGCCATGAGCGCCAACATCGGCAGATCGTTGAATCGCACGTAAGGGGTGAGGCCCCGGCGTAGCGCAATGGTGTCCAGCAGCACCGCTCGCTTGCGCAAGTCGGTCCGTTGCCGCATCCGTCCGCGGTCGTCGAACACTGCGCTGAACCCCGTGGGGGCCGCCTGCACCACCCAGCGGCCTGTCTCACGTGCCCGTAGCCGGGCCGCTGCCAATTGTTGGGTGGGCAATTGGGCACGGGGATACGACGCCGCGTTGGTGGGGATGAGCACAGCCTGTCCGCCGGCTCGGACGCCACCCCGGGTGCGGTCGTCGAAGAACCCCTCGTAGGAGATGGCCACGGCGAAGGGGCCGGCCGGCGTGCGCAGAATCCCCGGACTCGTCCCCGGCGTGGCGCTGCGCTCCGGAAGGGTGGCCAGTCCCCACCGTTCGATCTCGGCTCGGAACGGGAAGTACTCGCCGTACGGAACCCGGCGGACCTTGTCGAAGCGCGCCACCTGAGTACCGTCTGGACCCCACGCCAATTGCGCATTGAGGAAATGGTCGGGCCCCGCACCTTCCACCACCCCAGCCGCCACGGTGGCGTGATGGGTTCGGGCGATGTCCTGCAGGGTGCGCTCTTCGACCGAACCGGCGAACTTCTCGACCGACACGGTGTTCTCGGGCCACAGGATGAGGTCGACGGGCGTGGTGATCAGTGCAGTAGCGGCCACGTGCGCTTTCCACGTGTTGGCGGCATTCAGCTCCGACGCCCGCAGACCAACCGGCCCGCCGCCTTGTACTGCGGCCACGGTGATGGTGCCCATCCGATGGGTTCCGTCCGGTGCCACCCTCACCAACACCATAAGCGCACAGAGCATCACCGTAGCGGCCACACCCACTCGATAGCGCTTGGCCACCAACACGGCCAGGCAGGCGCCGAATCCGGCGGT
>JANYHQ010000486.1 GCA_025358985.1 Acidimicrobiales bacterium | reverse complement strand
TCTTGGCCACGGCGTCGCTCAGGGGCACCACCTGCTTTCCATCCATATGTCCGCACCGCTTGGGGGTCACCTGGTCCTCCAGATGGAAGCCGGCTACACCAGTTTGTTCATATAGTTGCACCGCTCGAATGACATTGATTTGATTGCCGTATCCGGTATCCATGTCGGCAATGACTGGGATGGCAATGGCCTGGGTGATGCGGCGCACATTGTCCACCATTTCGCTCATGGTGAGCAGGCCCACATCGGGTCGACCCAACAATGATGCCGCAGTGCCGAAGCCGGTCATATACGCACACTGGAACCCGGCCTCCTCCACCAGCCGGGCGCTGAGCCCGTCGTAGCAACCGGGGGCTGTAATCACCCCGGGTCCGGCTAACAGCTCACGAAGGCGGCGAGGACCTGAGGATGCAGGATGAAGGAAGTCCATGGAAGATGAGTCTCGCATCGGGTTGGCACGGGGGCTGGTAACAATGGTGATGGGTATTTTGGATTCCACGCAGCAGACCGCTTGGGAACGTGACGGTTTCTTGGTGATCGAGGACTTGGCCGACTCCGTCTCGTGTGTGGAGTTGCAGCAGCGGGCTCGAGCAATCGTGGAACAATTCGATCCCCATGCACACCGCAGTGTGTTCACCACGAACGAGCAGACACGGACCTCCGACGATTGGTTCCTAGGGTCCGGTGGTGAGGTGCGCTGCTTTCTGGAGGAGGAGGCGGTAGATTCCGGCGGTAACTTGGCGCGTTCCAAGCAGGGGGCGGTGAACAAAATTGGTCACGCCCAACACGATCTCGATGCCACGTTCAGCCGATTCAGCCGCACCCCGGAGATGGCACAGTTGACGGCCGCCGTTGGTTTGGCCGACCCGAAGCTGTTGCAGAGCATGTACATCTTTAAAAACCCTCATATCGGTGGCGAGGTCACCTGCCATCAAGACGCCACCTTCTTGTATACCGACCCCATCACCGTCACCGGGTTCTGGTTTGCCATCGAGGATGCCACCGTGGACAACGGTTGTCTGTGGGCCGTGCCGGGCGGACACCGCACCACATTGCGCACCAAGTTCGTTCGCAATGACGCCGGCGATGATTCGGCAGGAACCAGCTTCGAGGTCAGCGGTCCCGAGATTAGTAAGGATGGGGCAGTGCCGTTGCCAGCAAGGGCCGGCACCATGGTGATGCTGCACGGACTGTTGCCTCATTTCAGCGGCCCCAATCGCTCGGACAAGCGGCGTGACGCCTACTCCGTGCACATCATCGACGGCACCGCCCGTTACCCCGCCGAGAACTGGTTGCAGCGTGGCGCTGCTGGCCCGCTGAGGGGATTTTAGTAGATCAGCAGTTCGCATTGCGGATCGCAGGACGCCAACCACCGTGACTTTGCTCGTGGAACCTTCCCCTTCGATCGCAGATCCGGCGATCAGTGGCGTGGAGTGGGTCCCGCCGACTGCCCTGCTCCACCAAATTGCGCCCGAGAAGTGGTCCGTACGCGGGTCTCGGGCGCAATTTGCGTCCCACAGACCCGTTTCGCGCCCGAGATGTCACCTGAGACACATTCTCGGGCGTGAAATGCGCCTGGGTCGGCAATCCAGTGAGGCTCCAAGCCAAACGCGGACCCGTGCCCCGCTTTGCCCACTTATGTGACGCGCCCCAGGTCTCCCACCCCAGAGTTGGTGAACTTCATGCGTTCAGATTCGGCGGAGACCAGCATGGACGGCAAGTACCAGCGCCATGCCGGATGCGGCCATTACGGGCTGGCCCGCAGCGGCCGTCCACAGTTCGAACCCTGCGGCCAGGCTGAACCCAGCAAGAGCGGTGAGTCTGGTGGCGGATACGGAGTCAGCCGCAATTGGCTGTGCGCTCGATGCGTTGCTCAATAACGCGCTGCGCTCCTTGGGCGAGAGTAACCACACGATCACCGCCAACACCACCAAGGACATCAGCATCACGGGGAGCTTCTGCAACCACCACGCGCCGGTGCCGATGGCTGCGGTGGGGAGTAGGTGAACCTGTCCCAGGATCACCGAGGCAATCGACAATGCGGTGAAATGCCACAGGTATGACGTCATCGTCATGGTGTTGGCCACCACCACCG
>JANYHQ010000420.1 GCA_025358985.1 Acidimicrobiales bacterium | reverse complement strand
CCGGGCGCCGAGGTGTTCTTCAACAGCAGAACGGCGGGCATCTGGGATGCGTATTTGGTGCACGATGTCAGCACCACCGATGACCAGCAGCGCCCGTCGCGTGAGGTGATGCGAGGCTTTGCCGAGCTGTGTCAGCTTGGGCACGGGTTTGTGGTGCTGCATCACGGTGCGTCGGCGTGGCCGGACTGGCCCGGGTGGCGTGACTTTGTGGGAGGCGTGTCCCACGTTTCGTTGGCCGGTGATGCAGCGCTGGCCACCATGCGCGGCGACACCCATCCCGTGCTCGAAGGCTTGGACCAACAGGTCACGGCGTCGAAGCCGGTGGTGGTTGGCGGCATGGGCGTACGGCCGTTGCTGGTGCAGTCGGGGCGAGTGGTGGCCTGGACGCATCGGGTGGGTGAGGCCGAGGTGGTGTATCTGCCCATCGGAGCGACTGCCGCCTCCATCGAGCATCCGGTGTCGGCACGCCTTATTGCCAATGCGTTGCGATGGGTGGCCCGCAACCGCCCCGGTGGCCCGGAGTAGGCCTCCCGCATCGCCCGCCCCCTACGTCGAGTGGAGCGAGGATTGCGCTCAGCGACATGTGGGCTCCACTCGACGAGCGAGCGAGCGGGGTTGGGGAGGGGCTAGCGGTAGAGGGGTTGCGCCATGTGGCCGAGTGCTGTCACACTGTGAGGACTATGTCGTCTGTGCCCACCGCCAGCCTCCTCGTAGTAGTAATTCCGTAGCGCACTCGGCGCCCACATAGCCGCGTGTGCTTCCCGACCTCCGGTAACCCCGGAGGTTTTTTGTTTTTCCGAACCTCCCCCGCTCATTAGAAGGAACCCAGTCATGCGTATCACCGGAGCCCAGGCCCTCATCAAGAGCCTTGAGATGGTTGGCACGGAAGTGATCTTCGGCTTGCCCGGAGGCTGCATCCTGCCCGCCTACGACCCCCTTCTCGACTCGCCCATCCGCCACATTCTCGTGCGCCACGAGCAGGGCGCCGGGCACATGGCCGAGGGCTACGCCCACGTCACGGGCCGTCCGGGGGTGGCCATGGTCACCAGTGGTCCGGCCGCCACCAACATGGTCACACCTCTATGCGACGCCTATATGGACTCCATCCCCATGGTGTGCATCACCGGTCAGGTATCCACCGGGGCCATCGGCAGCGACGCCTTCCAGGAGTGCGACACCGTGGGCATCACCCGCTCCGTCACCAAGCACAACGAGTTGGTGATGGACGCCCAGGACCTGCCTCGTATCGTGGCCGAGGCATTCCACATTGCCACCACCGGTCGCCCCGGTCCTGTGCTCATCGACGTGCCCCAGGACGTACTGCAGAACTCCATGGAGTGGTACTGGCCCACGTCGGTTGATCTTCCCGGGTATCGCCCGCAGATGAATGCCGATCCCATGTCCATACGCCGCGCCGCGGAGATGATCTTGGCTTCGGAGCGGCCAGTGCTCTACGTGGGTGGCGGTGTGCTCAAGGCGCGCGGTGCCGAGGCGCTGATGGAGTTGGCGGAGATGCTCGACATCCATGTGGTGACCACGTTGATGGCCCGAGGCGTGTTTCCCGATGACCATCGCCTGGCTTTGGGCATGCCCGGTATGCACGGCAACTACACGGCCACCACATCCATGCAGCAAAGCGATCTTCTCATCAACCTCGGGGCCCGGTTCGATGATCGCATCACCGGCAAGCTCAGCGGGTTCGCCCCACACGCCAAGATCATCCATGCCGATATCGATCCGGCCGAGCATGGCAAGGTGCGCAAGCCCGACGTGTCGCTCATCGGCGACGCTCGCCTCACCATCGAGGAGCTGATCAAGGCCTTGCGTGAGTTGGGCTCGGCGGGGGTCACGGCTCCGGATCGTGCGGTGTGGAAACAGTCCATCAGCGGATGGCAGGAAAACTTTCCGTTGCACTACGAGCCGGCCGCCGCTGGTGATGCGTTGAAGCCGCAGATGGTGCTCGAGCATCTTCGGGATTCGTCCCCGGAAGACACCATCTTGGTGTCGGGTGTGGGCCAGCATCAGATGTGGTCCAGTCAGTATTGGAAATTCCGTCATCCCTATACATGGGTGAACTCCGGTGGCTTGGGCACCATGGGCTTTTCGGTGCCCGCGGCCATCGGCGCCAAGGTGGGACAG
>JANYHQ010000402.1 GCA_025358985.1 Acidimicrobiales bacterium | reverse complement strand
CTTCGAGGAGGCGAATCTTTTGTTGCTCACCCAAGCCCTGGACCCGCCGAGTGTCAGCAATACCGACCTCGTCCATGACCCGACGGGCCTTGACCTTGCCGAGTTTGGGGAGCGATTCGAGGATGGTGAGCACCTTGGTCTTGCGAACCACCTCGTCAGTGGAGGCCAGGACATCGCGCAGGGTGGCCGAGCCCATCTTCAACTTGGTTTTGAGTTCGGCCCGAGCACGACGAGCCTCGCCCGCCTTTTCGAGTGCTGCTGCTCGCGCTTCAGGAGAAATCTGGGGGGGAAGTGCCATAGACCCAGGGTAGCGGCCCCGGAGACACCACTGGGAGCGGTGCGCCCCGTCAACCCAGCGCGGTCACAATTTCGGCGGTGATGGCTGCTGCGGCGGCCTCGCGGTCAGGGGCTGTGGTGACGGCCCTCCCAATGACCAGCACGTCAGCACCGCCGGCGATGGCGGCGGTTGGGGTGGCGGCCCGAGCCTGGTCGTGGGTCTTGGCGCTCTCGGGTCGGATGCCGGGCACCACCCGAACCATTCGGGGAGCGAGTTGGCCGACCTCTTGGAGATCCGACGCTGCGCATACCACCCCACCGCAGCCGCCCTCCATCGACGTCATCAACCGCTTGGCCAAGATGTGGCGGGGAGCACTGTCGTCGCTGGTGAGGATGGTGACGCCGAGGGCCACGGGGGCGGGTAATCCAGCCGCCTCGGCTCCGGCCAACAATCCTTCCACACCGGCGCGCAGCATGTCGGCGCCGCCCATGGCATGCATGGTGAGGTAGGTGACGCCGAGCGAACCAGCCACCCTGGCCGCCTTGCTCACCGTGTTGGGGATGTCGTGCAACTTGAGATCGAGGAACACCTGAAAGCCGTCGTCCATGAGCCGCAACACCACATCGGGGCCGCTGGCGGCAAACAATTCCAGGCCCACCTTGGCCACCCCGAACCAGGGCTTGAGGGTGCTCGCCAGTTGTAGCGCCTCTACCGCGTCGTCCACATCGAGAGCCAGCGCCAGTCGGCTCCTGACCTGGTTCTCGCTGGGCGTCGCGCCGGTTGTCCCAACAATTGTCACAATGCTGCTCCGATCACTTCTCGAACTGCGTGGACCCCTTGGCGCGCGCACCACTGCGACATCTCGCGCGCCACGCGCATTGGGGCATGCGGATCGTAGAACGTCGCAGTCCCAACCTGTATGCTATGTGCACCTACCATCATCATCTCGATGGCATGCTCCCCGCGAGCAACTCCGCCCACTCCAATGATGGGAATGTCGGGGAACGCCTTACGGCAGTCGTAGATGGCCCGCACCGCCACGGGTCGGATGGCCGGACCGCTGAGGCCCCCTCCCCCATTGCCCAACGCCGGTCTGCGGGTATCGACGTCGATCACCAGACCCATCACGGTGTTCACCAGGGTCAACGCCGACGCGCCCCCCTCGATGGCGGCTCCGGCGATTTCAGTGATGTCGGTGACGTTGGGGCTAAGTTTGGCCCACCGAGGCAACCCGCATCCTTGCGTGGCGGCGATCACCAATCGGGTGGCCTCAGGGGAATGGCCGAACATGTGCCGGCGATCCTCCACATTCGGACAACTGACATTGACTTCAACAGCCGAAATCCCCTCAGCGCCGGCCAGGGCCTCGGCCACGTTGCGGTACTCGTCCACGCTGAATCCCCAGATACTGGCCACCACCGTGGCCCCCGCTGCTCGCAAGGCAGGCAGGTCGTGGGCCAACCAGTGCTCTACGCCGGGGTTCTGCAGGCCAACGCTGTTGAGCATCCCCGCATCAACCGGTCGGATGCGCGGCGCCGGGTTTCCCTGCCACGGTTGCATGCTGATGGACTTCACCACCACCGCCCCCAATGCCGCCGCCCCGTACGAAATCAATTCATCACCGTGTCCGGCCGTGCCCGCCGCCGTCATCACCGGATTACGTAAGTGAACGGAGCCGACCGTGGTGGACATGTCCACGTCGGCGCCGTGGCCCCGAGACCGTAACCAACGCCAACCGGTGGTCATCACACCAGGCCCAGATGCTCCTGCAGCGACCGAACCGAGAACGGTCTGGCCATCCCTCCCGCAGTGAGCTCACTCACTCCGGACGCGGCCGCCAGGGCCGCTGCCACAGTGGTGAGCACCGGTACCTTGGCCAGCATCGATGCCCGTCGGATCTCGGCCCCGTCAGCACTGGCCCCCCGCCCGCTGCGGGGCGTGTTGACCACCATGGCAATGGTTGCCGAGGCGATGAGGTCGAGGGCGGTAGGGCCGGACGCGTTGCCGGCCGTGACCTCGGATACTTTCGCCACCTCGATGGCTACCGCAATGTTGTGGGCCCGTAGGTACGCGGCGGTTCCGCTGGTAGCAGCCAACGTCAATCCGGCGTCCACAAAGGCCTGGGCCGCCAACACTGCCGCTGGTTTGTCGCGGTCCGCCAAGGAGATGAACACCATGCCGCTCAGGGGCACTCGGTTGCTGGCCGCCAATTGACTCTTGGCGTACGCCACCCCGAATGTGGCGTCGATGCCCATCACTTCGCCGGTGGAGCGCATCTCCGGCCCCAGGACGGGGTCCACCTCGGCAAAGCGGTTGAACGGCAGCACCGCCTCCTTCACCGCCACGTGCCCACCTACTGACGGCGCCTTCAACAACCCCTCGACACGCAACTGGGCCAACGTGGCACCGAGCATCACTCGCGACGCCACCATCGCCAGCGGCACGCCGGTGGCCTTGGCCACGAACGGTACGGTTCGACTGGCCCGTGGGTTGGCTTCGAGTACGTACACAGCCCCGTCTTTGACGGCGTATTGCACATTGATAAGCCCGCATACCTCCAGACGAGTGGCAATGCGCTTGGTGAGTTCGGTAAGACGGGCAATGATAAGCGCGCTGAGGGACTGGGGAGGAATCGCACAGGCCGAATCACCGGAGTGCACGCCCGCCATCTCCACATGCTCCATGATGCCGCCGATGATGGTTTCGCCCGTGGTGTCACGGATGGCATCAACGTCCACCTCGATGGCGTCGGACAGGAACCGGTCGATGAGTACCGGACGGTCGGCCGACAATCCGCCTTCGCGCCCTAGTGTGCCGTCGGCGGCCAGTTCGGCCATGGCCCGGCGCAGATCCCCGTCATCGTGCACGATCTGCATGGCCCGTCCACCGAGCACATAGGAGGGACGTACCAGTACCGGATACCCAACCGAATTGGCGATGGTCAACGCGTTGTCAACCTCGGTAGCAGTGCCGCCGGGTGGTTGGGGGATACCCAACTCTGTACACAGCGCGTTCCAACGGTCACGATCCTCGGCCAGGTCGATGGACTCCGGTGACGTCCCCGCAATGGGTACGCCTGCGGCCGCCAGTTGGGCAGCCAACTTCAGTGGTGTCTGCCCACCGAGGCTGACAATGACGGCCTGAGGCTGCTCG
Organism: Acidimicrobiales bacterium; assembly: GCA_025358985.1. Taxonomy (GTDB): domain Bacteria; phylum Actinomycetota; class Acidimicrobiia; order Acidimicrobiales; family JANYDT01; genus JANYHQ01. Next base: position 860 of record JANYHQ010000402.1, on the reverse strand, counting down.
CGCTCCAGCACATTCATGACGTCTTCGAAGGTGAGCGGTTCGAAGTACAACCGGTCGGAGGTGTCGTAGTCGGTGGATACCGTCTCGGGATTGCAATTGATCATGATCGTTTCGAACCCGGCGGCGCGCAGCGCATACGACGCATGAACACAGCAGTAGTCGAACTCGATGCCCTGGCCGATACGGTTGGGACCAGAACCGAGGATGGCCACCTTGGGCCGGTCCGACACCCGCACTTCGTCGGTGTCTTCGTAGGTGGAGTAATGGTACGGGGTGGACGAGGCAAACTCGGCAGCACAACTATCCACCGTTTTGAAAGTGGCCTGCACCCCTTTGGCGATACGGGTGGACCGCACTAAGGCTTCATCGGTTGACCACAAGTATGCGAGCTGAGCATCGGAAAAACCCATTCGCTTGGCTCGGCGCCACTGGGCCTTGGTGAGGTTGTCTGGCCCGCTCATCTCCGCCAGTGCGCAGCGTTCCTCCACTATTTGGCTCAGCTGATCCAGGAACCACGGGTCCACCTTGGTGGCCTCGTACAGGTCATCAACGCTGACCCCGTGCCGCAATGCCGCTTCGAGCTCGAAGATGCGGTCCGGGGTAGCGATGGCTGATCGCCTCACCAACTCGAGGATGCCGTGCTCTGCTACCACGGCATCGAACAACGCCTCACCGGTGTCGCAGTTGAGCCCGGCGCGACCCTGCTCCAAGGAACGCAGGGCTTTTTGCATACTTTCTGTGAACGTACGGCCGATGGCCATCACCTCTCCCACACTCTGCATACGCGTACCCAACACCGGCGAGGCTCCTGGCAACTTCTCGAATGCCCATCGCGGGATCTTGGTCACCACGTAGTCGAT